>CAYTVW010000181.1:0-4226 GCA_964441865.1 uncultured Acidimicrobiaceae bacterium | reverse complement strand
TTGTTCCGTTGAGAGAACAAGTGGGGTTTGGGATTGTCCCACTTGTCGACCCCTGAAAACCGAAGTTCGGGTTGGTTCCGGTAGCCGTCACCGTCGACCCATTAGCGGCGAGAGTCTGGGCGTTCCAAGAGTTCACGATCGTTATGGGCCGGTCATACCCCAAAGTCACCGTCCAGCTCCCCACACCGCTCACCGAGACGTAGGAAACGAAACCACCGTTCCAGGCATCAGTTCTCACGGAACATGAGCTGCTTCCTTGCGTGGTCGTAGTGGTTCCTTGCGTGGTGGTGGTAGTCGCTCGAGTGGTGGTGGTAGTCGCTCGAGTAGTGGTGGTTGTGGCTCGGGTAGTCGTAGTTGTTGCCCGAGTAGTGGTAGTCGTTGCCTGAGTGGTGGTTGTCACCGCAGTTGTTGTGGTCACTCCGCCCACTTCAACACATGACGGAATAGTGAAAGATCCGCTGTGATTGCCTTGCAGGCCGAAAGTCGTTGATCCCCCCACGGATAATGAGCCGTTGTACGACAGGTTCGATGCCGTAATCGACGTCCCACTTGTGGAGAATGCGGCGTTCCAACCACCGGTCATCTGTGGAGCTTCGGCGAAGTCCAATCGGACAACCCAACCCGAGACCGGTGACGACCCAGAATTCGTCACTATCACGTCGAGCTGATAGCCGGTGTTCCAAACATTTGCTCTCACAGAGCATGACACTGCAGCAGACACGGGCATTGCCGTCGCTAACCCGAGCGTGCCTGCAGCCGTAACCAGGCCGATAACGGCCACCTTGAGTCGTCTCATTTGTTCCCTCCTGACCCAATTATGTCACGGGCCTCCCCACCGTGCCTGTCAGCTGGCCTCGACTCTTCCGGTTTCTCCGCCAACGGCCAACGAATTCCTCGGTCAGATGTCGGAGAACCACGAATAACTCACGGTCAATCTGCCCTGAAACGCCACTTGAAATAGACCCGGAAACACAGATCTGACTTCATGCCGCCGGGCTCTACGACGTTCAGTGGGCCGACGTATTAGAGAGCTGGTATCGCTATCTGACCGCAACCAGTTTCAGGACACGGTCAGTCGTCAAGACGTACACCTCTCCTGACTGATCGAGACCGAAAGACACCACCCTTCCGGCTGATCCAACTTGATCAGTCCAGTCTTGAGCATCAACCACTCCTCCGTCCTCGAATCGGAATCCTCTGAGGTATCCCCCGCAGAAATCGGAGTAGAGGTAATAGCCGACGAGTTCGGGTATCGAAGCCCCCCGATATACAACCCCACCAGTAACCGAACAGGTGGAGCCGTCCCCATGGTTGATTTCGACCACGGGAGAGACCATTCCGCTCGTGTCGCACCCAGTTTCGGGCCGGAAGCAGTGGAGCCCTTCGGCTATGGACCATCCGAAGTTTTGGCCGGGGGTAAGCGGCACCACGTTGATCTCTTCGTATCTGGCCTGGCCCACGTCGGCGATGTAGATCAGGTCTTCATCAAACCAGAATCGCCAAGGATTCCGAAGTCCATACACCCACAGTTCGTCGGCTCCGTCGGTTCCGACAAAGGGATTATCGGAAGGGATTCTGTATGGGGACTCGCCTGCCGGGGAAACGTCGATCCTCACAATCCCTCCGAAGAGAGTGTCAATGTTCTGCCCATTGCGGTACCGATCGTTGGATCCTCCGCCGTCGCCCAAAGCTAGATAGAGGTAACCGTCCGGGCCGAAATGGATATCTCCTCCGTTGTGATTTGAAGCGGGCTGATCAACCGTGAGGAGAATCCTCTCACTCCCCGAGTCGATCACACCCGTCCGGGAGATCCGGAACTCCGAGAGAACCGTCTCCCCGTCATCCCCCGAATAGTGGAGGTATACGAGGCTCTCATCAGTCGGATGCACAGTGAGGCCCAGCAGTCCCTGTTCTCCGCTGTTGGTCACCTTCTCAGAGATATCAAGGACTTCAATCAGATCGGGGACTAGCAGGACTTGACCGTCTTTGGTGGCGACAAGAATCTGGCCCCGGAGTGTCGCAGCCATAGCAGTCGGGAAATCCAGTTGGGCTACCTCTTCGTAGACGAGAGACTGAAGGGTTGGGACAGTCGTGGTTGTCGTCGTTTCCTCGACCTCGGTGTTTGGAGCGGTAGTGGTCGTGGCATCGGTACTCGCCACAGTGGTGACTACGTCTGGGATGGTGGCATCGGTCGATCCCGGAACTGAACCGCAACCTCCCAAGCCGATAATCCAACCTAGAGCAAGAGGCATCAGCCCGATCGAGTTTCGCTTCAACATGATCTGAGGCTAATAACGCCACCGAATTACCAGCAGAGAATCTTTGCGGCTGACTCGCCCAGCTAGGACCGACTCAATAGCTGCTAGCGATTCCCCCGGAACAGCGGAACCTCTTCCCCGGTACTCGCGTCAATCACCCGACGATCCCCTAGGGGTGAAGGCAAGACGATGGGGACTATGTCCCGGCAGTCATAGTCGTCGAAGTCGGGGGGCCGCTCTTCGTGACCGGTAATCACTGCTTCAATCGTCACCGCGTCCGCCGATTCCTCGACAACAATGTCATGAGTGGCCCAACAGCTGGACAAATTAAGCCAGAGCCGGAGACCATCCGCCGATACCTCAGCAGAGGAAATCTCAGCCGATCCAGAGGCACAACCCGCCAGCAACACCATCAAAGCCACCGACGCCGCCCACCGAAACCACCCATTTTTCACAACCTTTGCCCTCCCTTCGACAAGCTGAACTCCACCGATCATCTACCAGCCACTCTCCGTGGATCTTCACTGTGGGCAAGACTCTCTAACGACCACAACCCTTCGGCTTCCGGAGTGCTCCGTTATCGGTTAACAAAAGTGGCAACACTTGTTGCATCCGACAACTGCATACGCTCGGACCCGTCAAGAAACACCAGCGCAAGTGAGTCGTCCCAGAGCAATCCCAGAACCGCCTCTTCTACTTTCTGATCCGTTTCACAAGCGACTGCCGACGCCATAACGTCTCGCACTCGAAGCCTGCCTTCTTCTCTCTTGAAAGAACCGCGGAATTCGTTGCAGGAGCCCTCACCTGTGACCACACCATTCGAGTCGAAGCGAATCCAGAAAGCGATGCCAGGCATAGAGGAAGTAGACAATCCCGCCACATCGAGTTGCTCGTCACCAACCGAGATGGATTCCAGAACCCACGTGCCGACCTCTTCCCCCCGATCGTCACTCACCTGACATGAGACAACAACCAGGCTCAACCATACAACGATCCAGAGGATCCGGGCCAAACCCCAAACATCGGATAAGCGTCTCATGGATTCACCGCCGGACACACTCCCCAACCGCCGGGGTCTGACCGAGTCGTTCTCCCAACTGCGCAGTTGAAGTAGAAGTATCCATTGCCAAGCGTGTACTGGACATGATAGGCGGTCTGATAAAAGGCCTGCGTGTCGGAACGGTCAGTCAGTATCCCGTCGATACGGTTCCCCCACTGCCCTCCCGATGCCACGATCCAACTCAGAGCAAAAGGCATTAGTCGAATCGAGTTTCGGTTGAACATGATTCGAGGCTAATCACACCGCCGAATTACCAGCAGAGAATCTTTGCGGCTGACTCGGCCACCTAGGACCGACTCAATAGCTGCTAACGATTCCCCGGGACCACCGGAACCTCTTCCCCGGTACTCGCGTCAATCACCCGACGATCCCCTAGGGGTGAAGGCAAGACGATGGGGACTATGTCCCGGCAGTCATAGTCGTCGAAGTCGGGGGGCCGCTCTTCGTGACCGGTAATCACTGCTTCAATCGTCACCGCGTCCGCCGATTCCTCGACAACAATGTCATGAGTGGCCCAACAGCTGGATAGCCCCAGCCTTAACCGGAGACCATCCGCTGATACCTCGGCAAAGGAAATCTCAGCCGATCCAGAGGCACAACCCGCCAGCAACACCATCAACGCCACCGACGCCGCCCACCGAAACCACCTATTTTTCACAACCTTTGCCCTCCCTTCGACAAGCTGAACTCCACCGATCATCCCGCAAGACAACAGCATTCTCAACCTCCGCCGCGAACAGACTTCCGGAAGCAACCCGAAAGCCAACCTGCAAATCCCCAACGCCTCTTCATGCTGCAATCATTCGGATCGGCTTTCAAGGATTGCGACATCGACCTCGATCGAACCGCTCTCAAAACGACTCTCCAAAGCTTCGGCGGCTTCTTTTGCAGCATCTTTGCTCACTCCT
>CAYTVW010000180.1:0-4228 GCA_964441865.1 uncultured Acidimicrobiaceae bacterium | reverse complement strand
CTCCGGGAGCAGGGATTCCGCCGGTCAGGACCTGGAAACGACGCGTGACTTCTCCGGGAATCCCCGACTCAGGATTCTTCTCCAGCTGGATGTACCCGGAGTCCGTCTTCAGACCCAAGAACAAGTCTCTTTCAAGCGAAGCCAACGTCGAGTCTTCCGCGCGGAGAGTGATCCGATCCCCCTCGACCAATGTCACCGTTACGTTCGGGGCTGCTGGTTCGGTCGGTGGGACAAACACCCTCTCCTTGATCATGTCTGAGAAATACCAGCCTCCAACAACATGTAACAGGACAAAGCCAACAACAACCAGCCACAGGAACGCATGCCAGAGAGTCTTTCCGATCTGCCTCCGGTTCGCTTTCTTGATCTGCTGCAACTCTTTCCGTCGCGCCTTTTCCCTCGCCCGACGTTCGCGACTAGATATTTGTGCCATCTGGATTCGTCCTCGCAATTTTGATCTCAGCCGAACAATCGGTCTCCAACCGACCACTTCAGGGAGTAATCGTACCCACCAGAATCGAGTTGTCTCCGGTCACCGGAACAGGAACGTCTCCATAGGTTCCACGGAAGGCCAATACTTCCTCGGCAGTCGCAAGCATTGGGACCGAATCGGGTTCCCTCATGATCTGTTGAACGGCAGTTTCAGGAGGAGTTGCCGACAAATCTGAACGGGCAACCAGTCCGATCAGCCGTGCTCGATCCACTACGGCGAGGAGACTGTCACTGTGAACACGGAGCACATCACCGCAAGTCCGGAAGGGCCCCACAAAAACCGGATCAGTCATCCTCTGGAAGGCTCGTTCGGAGCAATAGCGGACGACGAGAGCGCCCCCGGCCGCATTGTGAAGAAGCTTCGCTCCACTCCCCCTCAAGTTGCGGTAGACCCAGCCACCCCCGGCTGCCCCCATGACCAGAAGAGATCCTTGCGGTAGATCGTTGATGAGATCGGGGATATCTACTGCCTGCCGGATCTGAGCTTCAAGATCAGGGACCCTCTCCGAGATCAACGAGACACGGCCGGAAACCTGCTCCAAATCCTCTTCGCCTCGGTGGGCGGATACCATGAACGCTCGAATTCCCAGAGCGTTTCCGAGATTTTTCGCCAACCAAGCTGCCATCTCACTGTGCGGCCCTCCTCCAACCGCGGCCACTACAACTCTCACGCTGGCCGGGTCGAAGTCGACGGGAACGACTTGACTGACGAGGTCTTGGTTCCAGAGTTTCCTAGAAACGAGAATGTCGGCGCGATGACGAAGAACCGTTTCCGCGATATCACCCACTACTCTCTCGGAGCGTTCCCCACCCAGGATTTCCGCCAGTTCGGCGCAGCCCTCGCCACGCGTCCACACAACTCTCGGGTTTTCTTTCTCAAACATCAACAACGAACCTAGTCGATCCAACCCTCGTCGTGACGGTTCGCAAAGAAATGTCTATCGTGCGGGCCATGCGTATCGGAGTCAGTAAATCGCGGGTGGACGACGAACGGCGCGTCGCCCTCGTCCCCGAAATAGTATCGAAGCTCGTCGCCGCCGGGCACCAATTAACAATTGAAGCAGATGCGGGTACCCGCGCTGGCCACCTGGACAGCGCTTATGTGGGCGCCGGAGCCTCCATCGGGGATCCCCTCCAATCCGAAGTTGTTGTCTGTCTGGACCTTCCCGACAAGACACCAAAAGCCGGAACGGTGATTCTCGGACTCTTTGCCCCATTCCAGAACAAAAAGGATATGGAAAAACTGGCGAAGGCCGGACTCACGGTATTCGCGTTTGAGGCCATGCCTCGTACCACGCGCGCCCAGGTAGTCGACGTCTTGTCTTCACAGGCAACCATCGCCGGATATCAGGCCGTATTGGAGGGAGCGACCCTGTCAGGGAGGCTGTTCCCGATGCTGACCACGGCTGCCGGGACCATCCCGCCCGCCAGAGTGCTCATCCTCGGAGCCGGAGTAGCCGGCCTCCAGGCCATCGCCACTGCCCGAAGATTGGGGGCAATGGTCTCGGCTTTCGACGTGAGAGCCGCCGCTGCCGAACAGGTCCTGAGCCTTGGGGCCAAGTTCGTATCGGTCGATTTGGAGACTCAGGATGCCTCGACTTCCGGTGGATATGCGAAAGAAGTTGGGAAAGACGACCAGCAGAAGATTCTCGATGGGTTGGCTCCTGCAGTCATCGACTCAGACGTGATCATTTGCACAGCGGCGATCCCGGGAAAGCAGGCTCCCCTCCTCATCGAAGGGAAGACCGTCTCCCAGATGCGGCCAGGTTCTGTGATCGTGGATCTCTCCGCTTCTACGGGCGGAAACTGCGAACTCACCCAGAAAGGGAAGACGATCGAGAAGCACAACGTCAAGATCGTCGGTGAGACTGACCTAGTTTCGCGTACCGCTTTTGACGCCAGCCGCATGTATTCCCGAAACGTCCAGTCTTTCTTGGCCTTGATCGCCGGGAAAGACGGAGGTCTAGAGCTGAATTGGGACGATGACATTGTCGCCGGTTCCTGCATCGCTCGTGACGGGAAACTCGTTCATCCCCTACTCACTCAGGAGGCTTGAGTTGTCTGAACTCCTCATTCCAATAACTGTGTTTGTCCTCGCCGCATTCGTCGGTTTCGAGGTGATCACGAAAGTCCCCCCGACTCTGCACACTCCTCTTATGTCAGGATCAAACGCAATCTCGGGGATCTCGATCATCGGGGCGATTGTCGCTTCCGGTAGTGAAGCCGACACGCTGGTAACTGTCCTCGGACTGTTGGCGGTCGCTTTCGCCACCATCAACGTGGTAGGTGGCTTCCTCGTCACCGACCGGATGCTCGCCATGTTCAGAAAGGACGCGAAATGAACGTCACACTTGCCGGCTTTCTCTACCTGCTTGCGGCTGTGTTGTTCATCCTCGGCCTTAAGCGTCTGTCTTCTCCAGCGACGGCTCGGAGAGGGAACCAAATGTCCGCGGTGGGAATGCTCATTGCCATCGTGGTCACTCTCCTCCTCAAGGAGGTCACCGACTACCGGATCATCATCGCTGGGATGGTGGTCGGCGGACTGATTGGCCTGATATCGGCCAAGAAGGTGGCGATGACGGCGATGCCCCAAATGGTCGCTGCGTTCAACGGTTTCGGAGGCGGAGCTTCCGCCATCGTTGCGTTAATGGAGATTCATCGCGGATCGGATCTAGAGCTCCGGACTCTGGTGAGCATCGCCCTGTCGATAGCTATCGGAGCTGTCACCTTCTCAGGAAGCTTCGTCGCATTCGGGAAACTCCAGGAAATCCTCTCAGGAAAGCCAGTTGTATTCCCGGGACAAAAGTACGTGGACATTCTTCTCGCTCTTGGCCTGATTGGCTTGGGCGTGATGGTCTCAACGGCAGGCGAGCCGATGTGGGCATGGATACTCCTCGGAGCTGGGTTGGCCCTTGGCATCACCCGAACCATGCCAATCGGCGGAGCCGACATGCCGGTGGTGATCTCGTTCCTCAACTCGCTTTCCGGTCTAGCTGCCTCCGCAGCCGGATTCGTGATCGATTCGAACGCCCTGATCATCTCCGGCGCCTTGGTCGGTGCCTCCGGACTCATCCTTACCAAGATCATGGTGGTAGCCATGAACCGAACCCTCGGGAACGTCTTGTTCTCTGCATTCGGGGGTGCTGACCTAACCGGTGGTGCCGATTCGGGTGACAAGACTGTCCGACGAGCGACACCTGACGACGTGGCGATCACGCTCGGGTATGCCCGCAAGGTCATTGTTGTCCCCGGGTATGGCCTGGCGGTAGCCCAAGCCCAGCACTCGATGAGAGAACTCGCCAAACTCCTCGAGGAACGGGGAGTCGAGGTGAGTTATGCGATTCACCCTGTGGCCGGACGTATGCCCGGTCACATGAACGTCCTCCTTGCCGAAGCAGACGTCCCCTACGACCAGCTACGCGATATGGACGATGTGAATCCGGAGTTCGACCGTACCGACGTCGCCCTCATCGTGGGTGCCAACGACGTTGTGAACCCGATCGCTCGAGAGCCCGGTAACCCAGTCTCGGGTATGCCGATCCTCGACGTCGATAAGGCCACCACCGTTGTTGTGATGAAGCGCAGTCTCTCCCCCGGATTCGCGGGAATCGACAATCCACTCTTCTATCTTGACAACACTCTGATGCTCTTCGCAGATGCCAAGAAGGGCATCTCCGACGTGATCTCTGCGGTCAAGGACCTGTAAACAAGGAAGATATCGAGCGGACGGGACGAC
>CAYTVW010000179.1:0-4265 GCA_964441865.1 uncultured Acidimicrobiaceae bacterium | reverse complement strand
CAGGACAATTGGGACGTCGGATGATCGGAGGATACGGATGACTCCTTCGTCGTCTTCGAGCACACCAGTTGTTCCGTCAACCACGAAAACCACCAGATCAGCGGAACGGACAGCTGTCTCTGCCTGGCTCGCGATGGCTGCCGCCAGAGGTTCTCCGGGAGCGATTTCCCAGCCCCCGGTGTCGACTAGGACGAAACGTCTTCCGACCCACTCAGCCGTGAATTCCCTACGGTCTCGAGTCACTCCGGCGACCTCTTCAACCACGGCCTGGCGGCCACCGACAATTCGATTGACGAGAGTCGACTTCCCCACGTTGGGGCGCCCCACGACTGCGACTATAGGAAGACGTGCCATCTTGAAGAGAGTAGGGGTTCTGAATCCCTCAGACCACTTCGGAGGTTTCTCAGAAACGGTTCTATCCTCGGTGTGTGCCTGAACGTGTTCTACTTGCAGTCCCCAGAGGTTTCTGTGCGGGGGTCGAGATGGCAATCAAGGCCCTCACGTGGATGGTGAAAGTCTTCGAACCTCCCGTTTTCTGTTATCACGAGATTGTTCACAATCGTTGGGTGGTAGAAGCGTTCTCGAAAGCAGGGGTGGTCTTCGTGGATTCGATCGAAGAGGTCCCCGAAGGCGCTCCCCTGATGCTTTCAGCTCATGGATCTCCTCCCTCAATCCTTGCTGCCGCTGGGGAAAAGGCAGGTTTCGTGGTCGACGCTGTATGTCCATTGGTAACGAAGGTTCATCACGAACTGAGCTGCCTCTCCAATTCCGGTTACGACGTTCTATACGTCGGGCACGTTGGTCACGACGAGGCTATCGGTACTGTCGCTGTCGCTCCCGAAGCCATCACCTTGATCGAGCCGGAGTCTTCCCTTGAAGACTTCGACCCGAAGGACCCGACCAAGGTCGGTCTTTTTGCCCAGACGACTCTGGCACTTCACGAATGGGAAATAGTCCTTGAACGGGCGCGGGAGAAGTATCCGGATATCGCAACCGCTCGGAAATCGGATCTCTGTTACGCGACCACTAATCGTCAGCATGCCGTTCGCGAAATGGCTGCGGTGAGTGATGTGATCTTGGTCGTTGGGTCCGGGACATCCTCAAATACCCGGGCTTTAGTCCGTGTAGCCTCTGCGGAAGGGACTCCTGCTTATCGAATCGAATCGGCGAGCGAAATCGACACTGACTGGATTTCTGAAGCGAGAGTGGTGGGGGTGACTGCTGGGGCTTCAGCCCCCGACCACCTTGTGTGGGAGGTCGTGGAAGCCGTCAACCCGACTTCAGGATTTGAGATCTTCGAGATCATCCGCGAAGGAGAGTATTTCCCCCCTCCGCCACGTCTGAGGGCGCTGCTGGAGGTCCTCGACAATCTTCTTCGAGCGATGATGACGGTTCAAGGGTCGTCTCAGCCGGGACCGTTGGACACTGACCGAGAATGGTCTGCCTCGGCCGCTCTAGCGTCGCTAGATGTCCTCAGTCCTTAATGACAATCGAGAGTTGACTTCTTCAAAGAGGATCTCGACGACTTCCCTAGCGGAGAGTTCAGTCGTATCGACCAAGAAGGCGTCTGATGCCATCCCTAGCGGAGAGGTCTCACGGGTTGAATCGCGAGCGTCCCTGTCGGCTAACGCCTTGGCGACCTCAGATGCATCCAAACCGTCTTCTCCTGCCCTCCTCCTTGCTCTTTCAAGAGGATCCGCATCAAGATATACCTTGAGTACCGCATCCGGGAACACAACCGAACCGATATCGCGCCCCTCGACGACAGCTCCTGTTTGCAGACGAGCCACCCAAGCCCGTTGCTCGAGAACCATCACCCGGCGAACGTCGGGAATAGCCGCTACTGCGCTCACTTTTCGAGTGAGCTCAGGTGTCCGGATCTCATTGGATACGTCGTCGCCGTCAAGAAGCATCCGGTTTTCGATCTGGTCGAAAGTCGATTCGCTCACCGCCTTCGAGACAGCGACGTGATCATTCAAATCAATTCGGGCTCTGAGAGCTGCAATCGTGGCAGCTCGGTAGAACGCTCCAGTGTCGAGGTGGGCCCATCCCAACTGCTCGGCAAGCATTCTCGATACCGTGCTTTTCCCCGATCCTGCCGGGCCGTCAACAGCAACCACATCTCTCGCCCGCCACATCACCAGTCCTCCAGAGAATCGAAATACCCGGGCCATGTCTTCGACACACAACCTGGATTCTGTATCACCACGTTTGGGATCGCTAGGCCAACAATAGAGAAGGCCATCGCTACCCGATGGTCTTCGTAGGTTTCGATGGTGGTCCCGCGCAGCGCCTTCGGAAAGACGATCAGATCATCGTTATCAATCTCGACGGAAGCTCCCAGCCTGCTCAATTCTCTTGCCAAGGCTTCGATCCTATCGGTTTCCTTCCAACGGAGCGTTTGCAGGTTCCGCAACCGAGACGGTCCGTGAGCAAAGAGACATGCGACGGCCAACCCGAGAGCTGCGTCGGGAGAGGTGTTGAGATCGATGTCAACAGGGTTCAATCTTTCCGGACCCG
Organism: uncultured Acidimicrobiaceae bacterium; assembly: GCA_964441865.1. GTDB lineage: Bacteria > Actinomycetota > Acidimicrobiia > Spongiisociales > ZC4RG35 > CAYTVW01. The sequence continues at coordinate 1,745 of CAYTVW010000179.1, read as the reverse complement.
CGACCTCGAGATCATCTCCGCTATCGATGACAGTGCACCCCATCATCTCAAGGACAGTGAAAGCCTTCATGTCGGCCTGGGTTGAGGCTTTAGATAATCCGTGGATGATCGATCTCCCTCCCGTAACGGCGGCAGCGACGGCCGGGTATACGGCCGCCGAAGCATCTGGCTCAACCGGGAATGCTACGCCTCCATATCCTGAGGGTTCAACGATGTAGGCGCCTTCTTCCTCACCTATCGAAGCGCCAAAAGCCCTCATGACTTCGATGGTGCTTTGAATGTAGGGGCGGGATACAACGATGTTGTCCCGGATGACGAGACGGACCGTTCTGTCGAAGGAAGGAGAGGCTAAGAGAATCGCAGAAACGAACTGGGATGATTTTGAGGCGTCGACAAGAGCGCTGCCTCCCAACTCTCCGCCTCGTGCGACTGTTACTGGCGGGTAACCGCCGTTGCTGTGTGTGTCCACTCCAAGTTGGGTCAGGGCGTCGGCCAGGTCTCCAATCGGACGTTCCCTCATCCGCGGAGTCCCATCGATTGTCACCGGGCGATTCGCCAATGCACCAACTCCAGTGATGAAACGAGCAGTTGTCCCCGAGGCCTTGGCGTCAAGGAGATTGTTGACGGGCTCGAAGACGCGATTTGATCCTTGGATCACCCAAGAATCACCTGAATCGTCTATCCCCACTCCGAGACTCGTTAGACATTCTCGCATCACCGCCGTGTCATCGGAGTCAAGCGGATTCGACAATTCTGTGTCACCTTCCGCCTGAGCTGCCACAATCAACGCCCGATTAGTGATGCTTTTCGAACCAGGGAGCCAAACGTTCGCGTTCACTGGCCTATCAAGAGTCTGAACGGCGTAAGAAGCCGGATAAAGGCGTCTGGAAGAGCTCATGGGCGGACCTGAGCTCCCGGGACTTTGCCCATCTCGCTGCCCGCGATGCGGTAAAGATCCATCACTTCCTCGAGCGCGAGTTTCCTGAAGGTCCCGGGTGCGAGATTCCTGTCGACAATATGCCCTATCGCGGTTCGGATTAGTCGTTCAACCGGGTAACCGATCACCTCGAACATTCTCCGAACCTCCCGATTCCGGCCTTCGTTCATCTCGACTTCGACTAGAGACCGTCCTTCGCCCCGGCCGATTAGTCTCGCTTTTCTTGCCTGAGCCGGGCCATCTTCAAGGTCGATCCCCGTTGTGAGCTTCCTCAGTGAACGTTCGTCGACCAAACCACGAGCCAGTACTGAGTAGGTCTTGGTGATCCCGTACCGAGGGTGAGTGACAAAATTGGTGAGACTTCCATCGTTGGAGAGAAGGATTAGTCCCTCGCTGTCAGCGTCCAGCCTTCCGACTGGCCAGACTCGCGGGTTTTCGGGGACCAGCTGAACTACAGTCGATCTGCCGTGAGGATCGGAAGCGGTGGAGATAATTCCCACCGGCTTGTAGAGAAGGTAAGTGACTCGATCAGGTGCTACCGGGACTACCTCCCCGTCGATCGCAACAACTTGAGAATCCGGGTCCACTCGAGAACCCAGGATGGCCGGTATACCGTCAACGGTGATCCGGCCCTCACTGATCAGAATCTCGGCCGCTCGCCGAGACATCAGACCGGCTGCGCTAATCGCTTTCTGGAGACGGATGGGTTCAGCCATCTTCACCCTCCGACGACTTCGGTTTGAAGGTTTCCTCCAACGTCTCCATGATCGAAGCCGGAGGGATGTGGTCGGCCAGAGGAGGCAAATCT
>CAYTVW010000178.1:0-4304 GCA_964441865.1 uncultured Acidimicrobiaceae bacterium | reverse complement strand
TCTCCTTCTCATCCGGCTTATTCCCTACCTCTTGATTCAACTGGCTGAAAACGTCCTCCAAGAACGTATCCGCCTCTTCGGCCGCTACTTCGGCAGGCTCGTCAGAGGCTTTTCCCCACCAATCCACTTCAGGAGAAGAGCCAGCCGCGTCTTCTTCGGCTGCGGATTCCTCTGGCGTTACCCATTTCGAGTCGTCGGATGCCACCGAATCCCAAGCCCAATCCGATTTCTCATCCTTGGCCGATTTCCCACCAGAGGTCTCGGGTTCCACCTCGGGAATCGGACCCTTCCGTTCTTCACGCCACGGGTCTTCAACGACGACCTCTTCGGGTTCGGCGTCTCCCCAGAAGCTTCCGGCGCCAGGAGCAGTCACACCGTGGGAAGGAGTGCTCCATGGATTGACAGTGGGATCCGCTAGGTCTTCCTTTGACCCCTCATCGTTCGTGTCCTCGGTCCCGATGGAGCCAATGGCTTCGGCGATCGCCTTGTCGACCGATTCCACCGGATCCGTCGGTTCCACATACCTTTCTACAACACTTTCATCGACCTGCGCGGCTTTCTTCTTCCCGCGAATCGGCTGAAACCTTGGTGCACCGGTTACTTCTTCAACGATGGCTTTCGCGGACTCGTCAATCTTTTCTGCTTCCTCCAAGACTTCTTCAAGAATCCCTTCAGCCTCAACATCAGAGGCTTGGTCGACGGCTTCGAGGTCCTCAGGATCCAGACTGCTGGGTTCAACCGTCTCGCTGTCAATCGTCTTTGTTGCAGCCTCCGGCCCCGGTTCAAGATCCCCGGACTCCGCCTCTAGCGAAACCGGCTTGCTTTCAGGTTCTACCACCTCTGGAAGAAACTCGACTAAACCCTCACGAACAAGGTCTGCTACCTCTTTCGCCACCGAGAATTCTGAACTTCCCAGGGCATCCGCCAATTTGGGGATGTTCATCTTTCCTCGGAGTTGGGCGAGGACTCTCCAGCGTTGGGGACTCACCTTCACCGCCGTGTCATCACTCAGCCTGGTAACCATCTGCAAAGCGGCCTGCATGTCGGGGATAACGGATTCGATTTCTTTCCATTCCTCGGTCCGCTCCGCAGCCGCTGTTACAGCACGATCAGCGTCGATATTCACGCCAGTTGGAAACGCAGTCTTCTCGTCAACCGAGAACTCGAACTCGCCGCCTCCCTCACGCTGGATCAGATCCAGGGTCTCTACGACAAGATCGAAGACAAATTCCTCGACCATTTCTGGTGTGACACCGTCCGCAAGGATGTCGCCCAGAGTCTCATCGTCATGGATTGAATCAATGTCTTCGGCCACAGCCAGACGCGCCGTCGTTACGCGCCGCGTCAGGTCGTCTCCGGATTGAGTGGTCGCGTAGGATATCCCACCTTCCACAACAAATAGTCGGCCTGTGATCCCAGCGCCATTCACGTGAAGACAGCCCGTCCGATTGGTTCGGGCAAGCAGTCGCAGCACTTCCTCCATCGGGAAGAGATCGAGGTTCCCTGTCAACGACATTGTTTCTCCTGAGACTGGCCTCAACGAAGTTGATTCGGTACTCCTGTTCAACCGCTTGAGGCTTTTCTAGCGGCTGCCGCCATCACTCCGGGAGGCGGCTCGACTCCGGTCCATAGTCGAAACGATGCCTCAGCCTGAGCCACCAGGAGGTCAATTCCGTCAATGACCGGAATCTGCATTTCCAACGCTGCCCGGACAGCAGGAGTCGGTTCCGGCCCGTAAACCATGTCGATTAGGCCTTCCGCAGATTCCATCAAGCCGGCAGGCAAATGTTCTCCTCGCATCCCAAGGGGAGTGCAGTTGAAGATCACCGCGTGTTCCACCGCTTCCCCCCATGGAATCCAAGTCCCGTTTACGCCGCACCTTTCGAGAAGCGTAAAGTCGGCATCTTCTGGTCGAGACGAAATCATCAGTTGACGATCCCCCAGAGCCACCACTGCAGCCCTGGACACACCTCCCGAGCCGAGTATCAACACCGGATGATCCTCGAAGCCAACCTCGTCCCAACATTGCCTGATTCCGACGATGTCGGTCGAATGCCCAATAAGACTGTGCCCTTCACGGCACCAGGTGTTCACCGATTCGGCTTGACTCGCCGGGTCACTCACCCCATCGCAGAGCAGGAAAGCCTTCTCTTTATGAGGCATAGTGATGTTGGCACCGTCCAACTCGCCCGAACGGACGAGGTCGGCCTGTTCCTCCATGCCCGCGGTGCCGACACGACGAGCCTCGTAAACACCCTCGATCCCCAACGCATCCAATGCCGCCTGATGCATGGCCGGAGACTTGGAGTGAGCGATCGGATCACCCAGAACAGCTAGACGAATCATCAGCCCAGGAGACCCGCCGCCCGAGCTTCCTCGACAGCAGCGTTGTGCTCTTCCAGAGTCACTGAGAACTTGTGATGACCATCCTCGCCAGCGAGGACGTAATACTTGAAATCAGTGTCGGCTGGATCTGCTGCCGCTTCCAGAGAAGCCAGGCTTGGCCCACAGATCGGGGTTGGAGGAAGCCCCTTATATTTTCGAGTGTTGTATGGCGAGTCGTACGAGACATCAATCGCATTCGGGTCTCTGCTCCCCAATGCGTACAGGACCGTAGCGTCAATATCGAGGCGCTCGTCATCGCTCAACCGATTCTGAATCACACTCGAGACCAGAGGCCGTTCTTCTGACACCCGGACCTCCGATTCGATGAGAGAAGCAATGATCACTCCCTCATATTTCGAATACCCGAGGCTTTCGAACCTTGTCCAGTCGACGGATTCGACCCGGCCGGTCATCGTGTCAGACATTCGCTGGAGGATCGACACCGCAGTGGAACGGTCGGAGAACTCATAGGTGTCTGGGAACAGAATCCCTTCCCAATCGGTGATCGACGTTTCTTCGTCGAAACTCCGGAGCGTGGTGGTAACCGAACCGTCCAGCAAAGCCGATTCGAACTCCTCTACTGGGATACCCGCGGAATCCGAGAGGACCTTGAGCATTTCCTGCACCCGGAGACCTTCCACAACGGTAACCCGGAAAGTACGTTCAACCGGACCCTGGCGCAGAATCACAATCACATCGTCGTTGCTCATCCCGGTTTCCATGTCGTAGACACCGGCTCTGAGAGACGATTCGACCCCTTCGGCTCTGACGGTGGCAGCGAACTGAGTAGACGACCTGATCACTCCAGCTTCTTGAAGGAGGTCACCGATTAGATTCGCTGAAGACCCAGCGGGGATATCGACGGTCACTGATCTCCCCGGTATTACATCGATTAACTGGGTGGTCGAAGTCTCGGAGTACATCTCCCCAACCTTCCGCCCTAGATGCTCAGCAGTATTGACCAACACCACCCCTGAGACAACAACCGTCGCCAATACAAACAGACTCTTCAGCCCGCGTCTCAGCAAAGGTCCTTGTTCGTCGACTTGGTTCATCTCATCCGTTCCAAATAGTCTCGTAGTATCAACGCCGCCGCAAGCTTATCGGTGTTCTTTCTCCTAACTCGGCGTTTCGCTCCGCCTTCGATCAGAGCCCGCTCTGCTTGCGTCGATGTGAAACGTTCATCAATTAAGACGACTTCGATCCCAGTCGTAGTTCCCACTTCCTGAGCGAATCCCCTGGCCGCTTCCGCAGACTCGCCTTCTCTTCCGGACAAGTGGACCGGTAATCCAACCACAATCACATCTGGCTGGTACTCCTCGACAAGCCTTTGCACCTCGGGGATTGGGTCTGAAGCGTCGATAACCGTCAAAGGAGAAGCCACTAGTCGGAGCGGATCACTCAACGCGACTCCTATCCGGACTGTCCCATAGTCAAAAGCCAGAACCCTTCCAAGTGTCATGGCCCGAACCTCATGATCCCTTCAACGCTCTCCCCACTGAGTCGCGAGCGGCTGAGATGGCATCTTCGATCTTCGCCCCATTAGGGCCTCCCGCCTGACACAACTCGGGATCGCGAGATCCGCCACCGCCCAATACCCGGGCCCCTTCAGCGATCAGATCAGCTGCTGAAAGCACGCTACCAACAAGATCCTTCGAGACAGCCGCCACCAAAGCACCCTTGCCGCCGTTGGTGGATCCCAATATCACCACACCTTTCCCAAGCCGACCCAAAACTTCGGCGGCGAGACGACGGAGCTGGTCGGGAGGCATCTCCCCTACCGATTGTGCTACCCATCTGACCTCGTTCGTTGTCTCAGCTCCCGCCGACAGTTCACCGGAAAGATCTCCCCGACGCTCTGCGCGGATCTCGTCAAGCTGGTCCTCAAGAGACTCGACTTTCTCGATCAAAGCCTTGAC
>CAYTVW010000177.1:0-4307 GCA_964441865.1 uncultured Acidimicrobiaceae bacterium | reverse complement strand
CGAAGGCCGGGGGTAGGGGGGCTGTCTTAGCCGGGGGTAGGGGGGCAAGGTTCCGGGGGGAAAGTACCGCACGTCGGTCCCCCCGCACCAGGGCCCGATGATTCAGAAGTGACGAGGCGATACCGAGACCCGGGAAGGGGGGACCAAGGCCTCAAGTATCGCCTCCCTTCAGTTTTCGGTACGCCATAGGCCCTAACCGATAGCCATAACGGATACGCTCTCCTCGACTAGTCACCTGGAAAGGCTCTTCCGATGTGTCCAACTTGCTGTGAGGGTTTGATAACCTGTAGTGATGCGCATCACTTCGACTAGTCGTTCCCACGGTATCCACCAATACCGGGGTTTATTGACGACGATCATCGTTGTCGCGCTCAGCCCCACCACCACCGGTTGCACCGCCTTCTCTGTCGATGCCGCTACCTCCACCACAACGACTACGGCCACGACTGATCCCCAGGAGACAACACCCACAACTGTTCCTGACACGACAGACACGACAGACCCCACAACAACAGCCCCTGAGACCACCACCTCAACCTCGACGACGCCCGGCTCCCCTACGACCACCGAACCGATAGAGACCACAACGACGATCCCGACCACCACCACGACGCTCCCTGGTGGCGCCATGATCAAGCCAGACTGGGTCGGAATTCGGCCACTCCCAATTGGGCGTGAGGGATACGCGATTAATCTCCCCACTCCTCCCATCCTTGAGGATCGCCGGTTCGTTACTCAAGATTTTCTTCCCCCTCCCATCGGACTCGAGTTCGAGTTCACAATCAGCCCTGTCACCCCAGAGATCGCATCACGAACCACCTGGCGTCCAGAGTGCCCTGTCAAGCTTGACGAACTCCGGTACCTCACAATGAGTTTCTGGGGATTCGACGGTCGGCCTCATACCGGAGAGATGGTCACCAACTCGGGAGCAGCCCAATTTGTGGTTGCCGTGTTCCGTCAGCTCTATATCGCCAAGTTCCCTATCGAGGAAATGCGAGTAACCAGCCAGGAGGAACTCGACAGTCCTCCCACCGGAACCAACAACCGGACCGAATCGTTCGTATGCCGGCCCGCCGTTGGCAACACCGGAAGCTGGTCTCGGCACGCGCGCGGTTTGGCCGTCGACATCAATCCTTTCCACAATCCCTATTACTTCAGAGGAATCGTCTACCCCGAGTTGGCGATCTCCTACACGGACAGGTCGAACGTCCGTCCCGGGATGATCTACCCCGGCGACGTAGTGACCCAAGCATTCGAGATGCTGGGCTGGATCTGGGGCGGTACCTGGTCAAGCAAAGACTGGATGCATTTCTCCGACTCCGGCCGCTAGCCGCAGCCGAGTTGAGCGCTCTCAACCCCGGCCTCCGAGTGACTCCCCCTATCGCGTCGGCTTCAGTGTCAATAGCGTTTCTGCGCACCTCTCCGACTAAGCTTGTCCCAGCCGTTGAACTAGCAGGAGACAGATGGCAGACGAAGAATATGTGAGGATGCGCGGCACCGTGGTTCAAGTCCAACGGAGCGCGACCTTCCTAGTCCGTTTGGAAAGCGGGCTAGAAGTATCCGCTCGCCCGAGCGGAAAAATGCGGAGAGGCCGCATGATCCGGATCCTCCCAGGCGACGAAGTAGACATCGAGGTCTCCACTTACGACCCGACCAAGGGACGAATCGTCTGGCGCTATCGCTGAGCTTCTTCGCGGAGAATCCTGCCTAACCAGAATTCCGCGACACCCGCTCCAACGCTGCAGTCAGAAACACCAGTTCTCTTAGAGAGACTCAGTATTCGACGATCTACATCAGACCGTGGACTTAGGTCCCCGGTTCACTCCCCACACCAGTCCAAACGCGACTAGACCGCCGATCACAGCTGCAATCAAGCCCTCGACCGAATACTCGTCAACAGCCCTATCTGAGCCAAGAGTCGAGAGAAGTCCGCCCACCGTTGACCCGATGAGACCAAGGCCGACGGTTCCTGCTATCCCGAGTCTTTCCTCGCCCGAAACCAGGATCCAAGCAGCAGCCCCGGACACCAATCCGACAATCATCCACAGAATAAGACCACCCATATTGACCTCCGCATAATGCCAGTTGCGCTATCAAGGCTACCCGCATCTCTTGGCGTCGTGTTGAATCAGAAAAGAGAAAGACCCCCGCGTTCGCGAGGGTCTTCTACGTTTCGGTGGAGCTGAGGGGATTTGAACCCCTGACCTCTTGCATGCCATGCAAGCGCTCTGCCAACTGAGCTACAGCCCCGGGATCGGAGAGTCTACCAACACAACGGAATGTCAAGAAACCGATTTGCCGGATGCTTCAGGGATCTTCTCCTCCCACGGCAATCGAGGAGCGTCACCCCATAGTCTTTCAAGACCGTAGAAGTCCCGCGGTGCTGGCTGGAAGACATGAACAACGAAGTCGCCGTAGTCGACAAGGACCCATTCGCCTTCCCGAGTCCCCTCTTCGCGGAGAGGTTTCCTCCCGCATTCTCGCATCCGTTCTTCGACGGATTCCACCAGGGATTTGACGTGAGGCCGGGAAGTCCCCGAGGCGATTACGAATACTTCAGTGATCTGAAACAAGTCTCCGACGTCAAGAAGGACGATATCTAGTCCCTTTTTTGAGGCTAACGCGTCGGCGGCGATGAGAACGGCTTCTCTTGGATCTTGAACGGTATCTGTCACTTTCTAATGGAACTCTAACGCCCGTCACCATTTCGGTACAGACGATTAGCCTCGACATATTCAAAGACAAGGTCCGGGACCAAGAAACGGATTGATCTACCGGCCGCAACACGTTCTCTCAACTCGGTCCCTGAAAGCTCAATCGCCGGAGTATCCAGCCAGACAAAACCACCGCCAAGAGTGGCCTCTATCCGTGCCCTATCAGTCCCAGGCCTCCCCATCACCGCCACTGTCGCCCTCCCAAGTACTTCATCCGCCCGATTCCATGTCGGGAGATTGGCGGCAGCGTCTGATCCGAGGACAAGGTATATCTCGTCATCCGGAAACAGGTCGAGGGTATCCGCCGTATACGTCCACCCTTCCCGATCCACCTCGACCGGATCGACATCGAAATACTCGACGCTCTCGACAGCCAGCCTCGTCATCTCAAGACGATGGTGAGCATCACTCACCAGTCTCCCCCGCTTCTGCCATGGGGAACCAGCTGGCATAAACGTCACCACGTCAACACCGAGCTGCCAATAGGCAGCTTCTCCGGCAGCAAGATGAGCTATGTGCGGCGGGTCGAATGTTCCGCCCAAGATGGCGCGACGCATGCGATCCGGAGGATAGACAAACCCCAGCTTCTATCCGCCCGATTCGACCAGTCTCACCCCAGAACGTCTGACAGAACACCGAAAAAGCAGATTCGGATCGACATATTCCCCAAGAAAACGAAGAGACAGATGGACGGCGGGTATCGAATGGTGGGCATAACCGGATTGCCCCAACACGTCGCCAGTCTCCACGAAGTCGCCCTCCCGGACTTCTATCTCCGACAAGTACGAGACAGTCACTTTCACGCCCTCATACGGCTCAACCGTCACTGCCCGATTAAGTGCCACGTCGCCTGCGAACGTCACCGTCCCGGGGACGGGACTCACCACCGGCGTCCCGAACGGCGCGAGGAAGTCCATCCCCAAGTGATACGGATTGGCGTAGGGGATAACACCGGACGAACCGTCTACAGGGGGTGCAGCGGGGCACAGCCACAACAGAGATATCAATACAGCTATCCATACCATCAGTTACCTCACCCGCAGCCATGCAGGAAGCTATCAAGTCCTGGAGACAAAGTGAAGAAGGTTGATGCCCGCACAACGGGCCCAAGGAAAGTCAGGAGATAACCGGTCCGTCACCCAAAAGATCGAGAACGGTCTGTCTGAAATCGTTGGGTTGGAACGGTTTGGTCACGAAAGCGTCGGCCCCGCCCTCATCGGCCCTCCGACGAGACTCCTCTTCCGCATGCGCTGTAAGGACTACAACAGGGAGGCTCTTCGTCGCTGAATCCGAGCGGATGTGGTCGAGAACTTGCCACCCATCCATTCCGGGAAGTCCAATGTCAAGGACCAAAAGATCAGGAGCCTCAGTCCTCACAGCCGAGAGCCCAGAAGGCCCGTCTTCACGCATCAAGATCTCCAGATCTGCTGCACGGAGACACACCTCTATCAGCCGACGGATTACCGCCGAGTCTTCGATCACAAGTATTCGTTGACCCACGTCATTACCTCTCGGCCGCCGGACGTATCGAATAAGGGGTCGTGAACCCCCCAAAACGGGGCGACCCGCCCAACATCGGCACGCTTTGGGTCG
>CAYTVW010000176.1:0-4313 GCA_964441865.1 uncultured Acidimicrobiaceae bacterium | reverse complement strand
CGTCGGTGGTCGATTCTCCAACGCCGAGAAGATTTCGGCGGAGGCCGCGTTGGCTAGCGGCGGTCCATCCCGAGGTAGAGCGGCACCTGTTCGAGCTCGGGCGGAGCATGCCGTCGGGGATGATAAGGTTCCCCGCCTTATTGAGGCTGGAGGCGGTAAGCGGCTGATCGAAGCCGGCGGTCCCAAGAAAGAGAGCGGAAAGCGCTTGATCGAGGCGGGCGGCGGGAAACGCCGTATTGATCCCGATGCGGCCGAGACCGAATACCGGGAAGAGAAAGAGAATCTTGCCCGGGACGATGAGATTGAAGTCGTTGAGACGGAAGCACTTGAGGATGTGAAAGCACCGGAAACGGAGCTAGCTACGAAGAAGAGCGACACAATCTCGAAGGAATCCGAGGGGGCTGGCGACGAGAAGGCGTTAGAGGAATCGGAAGAATCCAAGACGACCAAGAAGCCGGCTGCCAAGAAGCCGGCCGCTAAGAAGCCGGCCGCTAAGAAGCCGGCCGCCAAGAAGCCGGCTGCCAAGAAGACCGATGAGGTCGACGACGCCGACGAAGAGACGGAAGAGGAGTAGCCCGAGATGTTGATGCCAAAGCGCGTGAAGCACCGCAAGGTGCATCGTGGGCGCCGATCAGGCGTTGCCAAAGGTGGGACTGCCGTTTCTTTTGGCGAGTTCGGGATTCAAGCTCTCGAAGCCGCGTGGATCACTGCCCGTCAAATTGAAGCAGCCCGTGTAGCGATCAACCGAACAGTGCGGCGAGGCGGGAAGCTGTGGATCACGGTTTTCCCCGACAAGCCAGTGACTCAGAAGCCCGCTGAGACTCGGATGGGTTCCGGCAAGGGAAACCCGGAGTTTTGGGTAGCTGTCGTCAAGCCGGGACGGATCCTCTTCGAGCTGGGTGGTGTGGACGAAGAGCTTGCCCGGGAAGCCATGCGGCGTGCCGGACACAAGCTCCCAATCAAGACTCGGTTTGTCACCAGGGAGGACTCATGAGCACTGATATTCGTGAGATGACTCAGGATGACCTGATCAAAAAGCTGGGCGAGGCCAAGGCTGAACTGTTCAACCTCAGGTTCCAGCTCGCTACCAATCAGATTGACAACACGGCTCGAATAAAGCTGGTTAAGAAAGACATTGCCCGCATTCTGACTGCTATGCGGGAACAAGAGATCGAAGCGTGGCGCGAGCAGAACGCCACCGGGAAGGAAGCGTGATGGAGGAGCGAGCACGACGCAAAGTGCGCGTGGGCGTCGTCGTCTCCGACGCGCGTGACAAGACGGTGACCGTGGAAGTCCCCGTGTCGTTCAAGCACCCTCGCTACGACAAGGTGGTTCGACGCAGCACCAAGTTCCACGCGCATGACGAGAACAACGAGGCCAATGTTGGCGACACCGTACAAATCATGGAGACGAAACCGATCTCCAAACAGAAGCGGTGGCGTGTAGTTCAGATTGTGGAGCGTGCACGATGATCCAGCAGGAATCTCGGCTAAAAGTCGCTGACAACTCTGGTGCCCGAGAGGTGTTGTGCATTCGCGTTCTCGGAGGAACGAGACGCCGGTACGCAAGCATCGGTGACATCATTGTGGCCGCTGTGAAGGACGCGACTCCGGGCGGCAACGTCAAGAAGGGCGAGGTCGTGAAGGCCGTCGTAGTCCGGACATCGAAAGCTCGTCGTCGTGCTGACGGAACCTATATCCGTTTCGACGACAATGCTTGCGTGATCATCAACCCGAACAACGAGCCTCGTGGTACCCGAATATTCGGACCAGTTGCCAGAGAGTTGCGCGACAAGAAGTTCATGAAAATTGTCTCGCTGGCTCCGGAGGTGATCTGATGAGACTGAAAACCGGTGACAAAGTGATGGTCGTCTCCGGCAAGGACGCTGGGAAGCAGGCAAGGATCGAGAAGGTCCTTCCTGCAGAAAACAAGGTCTTGGTCGAAGGTGTGAATACCGCCAAAAGGCACAGTCGGCCTTCAGGGTCGACCATGCAGGGTGGGATCATTGATCGCGACATGCCGATTGACGCTTCCAACGTGATGATCGTCTGCCCTGATTGCGGTCCAACTCGGATTGGGATCCGGGCCGACGAAAAAGGGAAGCATCGCATCTGCCGGAAATGCGGAGGTGACCTATGACCCCGCGACTGAAAGAGCGTTACAACACCAAAATCGCTCCGGCGTTGTTCAAAGACCTGGGCTTGTCGAATGTGATGGAGACCCCTCGTTTCACCAAAGTCGTCATCAATATGGGCGTCGGCGAGGCAGTCACAGACAAGAAGCAGATTGACGACGCCATGGACCAACTCGGAAAGATCTCAGGCCAGAAGCCGAAGATGAATCGGGCCCGCCATTCCATCGCATCGTTCAAGATTCGAGAGGGGATGCCCATTGGAACCTCTGTTACTCTCCGTGGCGACCGGATGTGGGAGTTTCTCGACCGTCTCATCTCGGTAGCGATTCCGAGGATCCGAGACTTCCGTGGATTGAATCCGAAAGGCTTCGACGGAAGAGGGAACTACTCGTTCGGAGTCACGGAACAGCTCATTTTCCCAGAGATCGAGTTCGATAGCGTGTCGACCGTTCGCGGGATGAACATCACAATTTGTACGACGGCGAAAACCGATGCTCAGGCCAAGGCCCTTCTCGATGCTTACGGGTTCCCGTTCCGCAAGCAGGGCGCCCAGGCATAGGGGAGGAGAAGAACGTGGCTAAGAAATCAATGGTTATCAAGTCAAACCGTCCGCCAAAATTCAAGGTGCAGGGGTATAACCGCTGCAAACGATGTGGACGTCCTCGCGGTTACTTGCGCGATTTCGGTATGTGCCGAATCTGTGTTCGTGAATTGGCCAGCAAAGGGGAGTTGCCCGGAGTCAGAAAGGCGTCGTGGTAATCATGATGACCGATCCAATCTCTGACATGCTCACCAGGATTCGGAACGCTGTGGCTGTGGGTCACGAACGGGTGACCCTTCCTGCGTCGAAGATCAAGGTAGCGATCGCCGAGATCCTGAGATCCGAAGGCTTCATCGATCGGTACGAATTGACCGGAAGCGGAACGAAAGCCGAGCTGGTTGTCGTCCTCCGTTACGGGGATCGACGCAAACCGGCTATTGAAGGCGTTCGCCGAGTATCGAGGCCGGGACACCGGGTCTACAAGGACTCGTCCACTATCGACCGGGTGCAAGGCGGGATCGGCGTCGCGATCGTCTCTACTTCACAGGGACTCCTTCCTGACCGTGAGGCGAGACGCCGCCGACTCGGTGGCGAAGTCCTATGCGAGGTGTGGTGATATGAGCCGAATTGGAAAAGCGCCTATCAACATCCCAAGTGGTGTCGAGATCTCCGTCGAAGGTCGAGAGGTCAGTGTCAAGGGCCCCAAAGGGACTCTCAAGAGGACGCTGGTCGATCGCATTTCGGTGAACATCGAAGACGGTGTCCTCAACGTCGTGAGGCAGGATGACCAGAGAGAAACTCGTGCCCTGCATGGTCTCTCCCGCGCTCTGCTAGCGAACATGGTCACCGGAGTTTCTGAAGGCTACAAGAAGACTCTCGAAATCAACGGTGTCGGATATCGAGCCGTCATGAAGGGAACCGGGTTGGAGATGCAGCTCGGATTCAGCCATCCAGTAGAAATCTCCGCGCCTGAGGGCGTGACCTTCGAGGTCCCAGAACCCACGAAGATCCTCATTTCCGGAATCGATAAAGAACTCGTTGGACAGGTGGCATCTGATATCCGAAAGGTTCGTCCTCCAGAGCCTTACAAGGGTAAAGGGATTCGGTATCAGGGCGAGCATGTCCGCCGCAAGGTTGGAAAGGCTGGTAGGTGACAATGAAACGAACAGCATCTACTGCACGAAAAGACCGGCACGACCGCATCCGGAAGCGGGTTCACGGGACTGCCGAGCGTCCCCGCTTGGCCGTGTACCGTTCGAACAAATACATCTACGCACAAGTGATAGACGATGCGTCCGGTCGCACCGTTGTTGCCGCATCTTCTCAGGAAGCATCGCTACGCGATAAGAACCTGAATACAGAGACGGCGGTCGAGGTAGGGAAATTGGTCGCAGAACGGGCGAAGGCCTCCGGCGTCAAGTCGGTGGTGTTTGATCGTGGCGGAAACTTGTTCCACGGTCGGGTGAAAGCCCTGGCCGACGCCGCTCGCGAAGCGGGTCTGGAGTTCTAGGAGTTCACATGGCCGAAAAAAGAAGCAGAAGAGACACAGCCGAGGCTCCAGTCGAGAGCCCTTACGACGAAAGAGTCATTCAGATCAACCGAGTGGCGAAGGTCGTGAAGGGTGGTCGTCGCTTCAGC
>CAYTVW010000175.1:0-4339 GCA_964441865.1 uncultured Acidimicrobiaceae bacterium | reverse complement strand
AGACGGCCCCGTGGACCCAGTACTCCTATGGAGTCGCCGACCGGGCCGCCTCTGTCCGGATCCCCTGGCAAGTGGCCAGAGAGGGGAAAGGGTATATCGAGGACCGGAGACCGAACGCCAATATGGATCCATACACGGTTACGCGACTGATCACTGAGACCGTATGTGGGACTATCGAGGGAGACCTCTGATCGGCAGACCACTCCAGGACTAAGGGCACCAGTGGGAGTCGTTCTGAGAACGCCCCCCACTGGTGCCTCGGATTACTCGGGGTTACCCTCCTAGCGCCGCCAACGGGTCATACTCAGCCGTCGATGTTGCCGAGACTGACTGATACGGCAAGAAGAACGGTTCCACCGAAACGCTCACTTGAACCTTCACTCTCCTCGTCGCCAGAGACGAGTCCTTCTCGCAAGAACACCCTGCCAATTTGGCCCCGTTTCGCTCGGCCAGTCTGGAAGCCGATGCTTTAGGATCCCCTGGCTCAAATGTGGCCGGTGCCGCAGCAAGAGCCGCGGCATCAGCCGCGTTCATTGCGCGAGTCCGAGCGTCGATCAATGTCATGACGTCGATGACAACCATGCCGGCCAGGCAGATCACAACAATTGCTGCAACCCCGAATATTGATGCCGACCCCTCTTCTCGCTTCACAACTCGACCCTCATGACAGCTCTCGCCGTGATTGGGAATCGCAGGTCCAAGAATGGCCCTCGGAGGGGCATCTGATAGAACACCACCACCTCGGCCATCTCCCCAACCACCTGGGGCCTCCGTACGGTCACCTTCACCCTCTCGGAAATCTCCCCGGAGAGGGTGTCCCTGACCGCCTGGACAGCCCGGGCAGGATCGGGGACAGTGGCCGCTACACGCGCCCCTTCGCGGGCCGCCGCCACTAGTTGCTGGTGAATTGAGATCGCAGACATCACCTGCAGACAAGCGACCATGACCACCAGCAACAGCGGAAGCACCAGAGCAGCCTCCACACTCAGGGACCCCTTTTCACTCACTTAAGGAACTTCTTCACCACATTCAGTGCGGTCTCGAACAGGCCGCTCAACCCTGACTTTCCTTGGTTGCTCTTCGCCCAGGAAATCAGGACAACGGCGACCGAGGCAACCGCCAGAAGCACCAGGACATATTCGATGGTGGCCTGTCCGCGTTGGTCTTCTTCACGACAGGTTGCGGCGACCATCATTCGAGCCATCAGACGCTGCATCTTCGTTTTCCTTTCGATTGAACCGTCGACGTCCGGCCGACTTCGGGGGGAAGTGGTTTCTGGGAAGCTCACGGAGTGAGCATCCCCGTAAGATCTGAGAGTTGGTCACCGATTGTTGGCCCCATCACCACGAGCAAGAAACCCGGTAGCAGCAGAAGAGAAACCGGGATCATCAGACGGATCGGAAGTGTCTTTGCCCGATGAAGTCGACGGGCACGTTCCTCGGCTTCGACCCGTGCCACAAAAGTAGTCACTGCTTCGAACACGGGAGCACCCGTTACTTGCGCTCGGGCAAGGTGAGACGCAATCCCCTCCAATATCCCTTCCGTTTCAGCCAGGGCAGCCGAAAGCCCCGATGCCCTTGCTCTCCTTAGGAGGTCCGAGACGGCGGTCTTCGTGGGTTCCTCCATCTCTGACCCTGCTAGTTCAAGAGCACCTGAGAGTGTGAGCCCGGAAGCCAGTCCGACCAAAAGCATTCGAGCTAGATCGAGTTCTCGGTTGGGGGGTCGCCTCCGAATCCTGAGCCTTCTCCGGATAAGCCATAGGATCGCTCCCAGCGTGATCAGAGCCAGAGAGAGCTTCAAACCCAGCACAACTATTGCCACGAGAGCGAGATCTTGGAATCGGCTCATCTCGCTCTCCAAGCCACCAACGAGACCCAAGCTATTCCCACCACCACCAGTAACGATCCCACTCCGACAGAGAATGCTTGCACCGGCCCCGATGAGAATGTCTCCCCGATCCGACCTCCCACCAGCATTGCGCCCAGCACCAACGCTGGCACTCCTCCCACGATCACCGCTTGGGCCATTGCTGGCGCGGCCGCTGCCTTCTCTTCTCGTTCGAGGTCATCGATCGCCATTGCCTGTGCCGCGAGTTGTTCGAATGTTCGGGCGGCTCCCCCGCCCGAATCGCCCGCAACTCGAAAGGCAGTAGAGACAATCTGGCCGAATCTCCCCGTGGCTTCCCCCATCGCCTCAGCGACCTCATTCATGGGACGTCCGGCCATTGCCAATCGAGATGCCTTCTCGAACGAACGGTCCCGAATAGCAAGCGCTGCCACCGCACTTCTCAGGCTCTGGCCGGCTCTCAACTCTCCGGCAAGGGCGACCATCGCCAAGACTTCGTCGTCGCGGTGCCCCGCCCGGTTCTTCGCGACTCCATAGGCAAGAAGCAACATGGCCAACGGGACCGCCGCCCAAGGAGCCAACACCACCAGACCAAGGATGAGCCGATCTACCGGAGGGCCATCGACTGCCAAGAGCGAAGCAACCAATAGCCAGTTCATGGATTGAGTTCTCTGATCTCGGTCACTCGGCGGTGACCGTTCCTTCGTTCGAGTTGAACGATCATCTGAACCGAAGCTGTGAGTTGACGCCGAACCGCCTCTTCTCCGACACGATCAGGCCCGCTGAGCGCCAGCGTCTCAAGCCGCCAGAGTGCCTCCTCAGGACTATTGGCATGGACAGTCGACATCGAACCGGCGTGACCTGTGTTCAGAGCCTGAATCAACTCCAACGCCTCAGGACCCCGTACCTCTCCGACCACAATGCGGTCTGGTCGGAGTCGGAGAGCCGACCTCAAGAGATCTCGGAGTGTGATTTCGCCTACGCCCTCTGCATTGGCGGGGCGTGCCTCCATCCGAACCACGTGCCCCCGAAGTCGGAGCTCTGAAGCGTCTTCGATCACGACTACCCGTTGACCCGGAGGAATCGCCCCCGACAAGAGGTTGAGAAGGGTCGTTTTCCCTGTCCCCGTCCCCCCGGAAACTACGATGTTTCTCCGGTTGATGACGCCCTCTTCCAGTCGGTTCGCTTGCTCTTTGGTCGCAGCTCCAGAATCAGCCAAGGCCTCGAAGTCCGGAACAGCTTGCGTGAACCTTCTGATTGCCGCGATTGGATAGTCGACCGAGGCGGGTGGAACCACAGCGTGAAGACGACTCCCGTCTGCGAGACGGGCGTCAACCATCGGAGAGGCCCGGTCGATCCTGAGACCCAAGGGAGAAATCACCCTCTCCACCGCGGCCACTACCGATTGCGCATCAGCGAATCTGAGATCTGTCTTTTCCAGGACACCCCACTTCTCCACCCAGATCTCGTCGGGTCCGTTGACCAACACATCCGTGATAGACGGATCCCGGAGCAATTCCTCTATCGGCCCCATCCCCACCAATGAGTCTGCGACGCGGACGAACTCGGAAGGATCGATAAGTGGAGCTTCAACGCGAGCAATCTTGGGAAGCACCTCTTTGAGGGTTTCCCTGTCGAGGGAGACCCCCGACCGTATGACCGCTCCCACTAACCTCTCTGTCACGCCCACGGTCGCCCCTCCCAGACAGATCGCCAAGCTTGCACCCAACTCCATCGAGGGTCCAGGCGCCCGTCGAGAATCCCGCGGAGTCTCGTCCGGGAAAGTGGAGGAATCACCACCCCCCGAACGCCCCCGAACTCACGATCAAGCGCCTGATACACCCTCGGCCCCCGAGGATCCGGGAGCACCGTCTCGGGGAGGAGGGGGATCACCGAGAGGGACCGGATTCCATCGAGAGGCACCTTGCCTACCCGCAGGACGACAGCTGGCCAGCCTTCCGCGAGGACTTCCACCACACCCATCGCCGCCTCCGGTTCGATCCCGCCGTTCCCCAATACCGCCGTCCCAGGACGATTTGGGATCAGGTCCGACCGTCTCACTCCGTCTTCCAGAAGCCCAGCTACCGTCTGCTCCGACCGATACGACGGGACAGTTGGATCGAGATCCACGATTAGGCAGGTGCCAGCAGCGGCAGCGATCCCTATTGGCGAAACATGGTGAACCACCGCATCTCCGACGCCTTGAACTGCAATAACTCGGTCAGAACCCATGTGAGTTACCGTAAACTATTGTTGTCTATGCTTCAATACTCTCATTCTGGGACCGGGCAACGACTAGAGTCGACAACATGGGGACCGCAGCGTTTCTCGATCTTGACGAAGTAGTCGTAGCTGGGAGAAGTCCCACACCACTCCCCCCCGCCGTCTCTCGTTCCGATGCTATAGCTCGCCTGATCCACGGAATGTTCGACGACGACAGCGACCGCCTGGAGGCCCACACGTTCGCTCTTGGCGAAACCATCCGCGGTCTTGC
>CAYTVW010000174.1:0-4339 GCA_964441865.1 uncultured Acidimicrobiaceae bacterium | reverse complement strand
AAGCCATCCGCCACGTTGTCGAGCGCTGTGTATCCCGAGAGAAGGTGAAACTGCTGGAACACAAAGCCGATCTGACGCGCTCTGAGAGACGAAAGGTCGCGGTCGTCGAGAGAACTCACCGCCAGACCCACAACCTCCACCTCTCCGTCTGAAGGCCGGTCGAGTGTCCCCATCATGTGCAAGAGAGTTGATTTCCCTGATCCGGATGGACCAACGACCGAAACAAGCTCACCAGCTCTGACCTCAAACGACACACCCCGCACCGCTTCCACCGGCGGAGTCCCCGAATAGACTTTCCAGACTTCCCTCAGTCTTAGAGCAACGCTCATGGAACAACCACCAGATCACCGGGGCTGATCTCTCCTCCGACTTCAATCCATCCAGACGCGTAGAAACCAACCTCAACCGGAACGAGGGCCAAATCGGTCGGCGTCTTGACCTCAACGGCATACCCGCCCTCGAGGAGAGCGAGAAGAGCTTGGACGGGGACAGCCACAACGGAATCACGCCGATCAGTGACAACTTCCACCGTTACGGGAACTTGCTCTATGTCGGCTACCTGTGAGGCGTCAGACAGCTGGACAATCGCCGCGAACACAGACCCAAAAGACTGGGAAGACGAGGCCACCGCCGATATCTCCGAGACGGTCCCCTCCACCTTCCTGAGATCGGGGAGGGTGATGGTCACAGCAGTTCCGACTGGGACGGTGTCTCTGTCAACTGCCGGAAGGCTGAAAGAGACCGAGAAATCATTCTTGGAGGTAGTCAGAATTGGTGTCCCTGATCCGATTTGATCCCCGACCTCCACCAGCACCGAGTTCACGTTGATTGGGCCTTCCCTGAACAGGATTTCTCCTTGATCAACTACACCGTCGGCAACCATTCCGACAGACGCCTGCCATTCCTCAACGGCACCCTTCGTTGACGAGGTGAACTCCTCATCGATCGTGAACAGGGCCCCATCAGGGTTGAAGCCCATTTCGGAGAGAGCCACTTCAAGCTGCATGACATCCGGTCCTTCTACCCGGGTTGAGATCCGACGCCAAGCAGGGAGCTCCCCGTAAAGGAGAATCACAGGCTCATTGTCGATCCACACGAGTGGATCTCCCTGGTCTATCACAGACCCTGATTCGACAACCGCCGTGATCGTGCCACTCCGCCTAACCGATATCTGGACATCTTCGATTTGACCAAGTGTCCCCTCAAACTCGGTGACTTCCACCAGATCAGTCAAGACGGCTTCCGCGAAGTTGAGGTCTGCCCCGGAAGGCTCTACAGGGACCACACCGTCTCCCCTAGAAAGGAACAACACAAGAGCAAGAACACTCACCATTCCCAGACCTAAAGCCATCAGCCGCTTTCCCCTGGCCGGTTTCTTCATCGTCTGAAGGGATTCCGTCAACTCTTCACTCATCCTGATCCTTCCCGATAACCTCATACTCAAACCACGTCATCTCTCGAACACTCCCAACCCGATCCCTCCCCCTTCACCGATACCCCAAGCCGAGTTCGGAAGCGCTGCTTGACATACCTCAACGGCTTCTTGAACAGCGGGATCTTCGAAATCGAGCCCGAACATCCCCTTCGCCCTTCCGAAACCCGATCCTTCCCCTGGCGTTCTGACACCACCCGATCCGGGAGAAAAGGAAGAGAAATCTGGGTCAGCGACGTCGAGTCCTTCGCCACGAAGGCATTCCGCGAATTCCAGGAGCTGGTCCTGGAGCTCAGTTGGATCAGGACGCTCGAAACCAGAGGCGAAATCTTCAAGGAAGTATCCGCAGACTTCGTATGCTTGTTGCATCTCCTCCATTTCGCCGTCTCGCCTCAACCCGGCTCCGTCTTCAGAAGGCTCGCCCAGAAAGACCGGACGACCGATTCTCACATTCCCGTCCGCATCGACCGTAGGGTCCTCCATTTCAATACCCTGTTCGCGCATACACTCGGAAAACGCCATCGCCTGGGCCTCTAGATCGAGGGCTTCTCCCACTTCTCCGTCTACCTGAACGTCTTCGAGACTGGCAACACCAGCCCCGGACTCTTTGCTCCCGCATGCGGCAAGCAAGATCGCCAGCGAGACAACCGTTCCTCTTGAAATCAACCTCATCTCGACACTCCAAACGTTCGGGACTCTGACCAGATCATTCTCTGATAGCGAGATACGGTTTCGCACAACTTTCGATAAGAACTCCCTAAGAATGGAATCACACCTCACACCTCGAAAAGAGACATCTCGTTTGCGTAGAAGCCGCATTCCGACCCTAGGCTTGGGGTGATGAATCGAGAGTTCCCCACCATCATCCAAGGCGGGATGGGTGTCGCCGTTTCTGATTGGCGACTCGCTAGAGCCGTATCCTTGGAGGGGCAACTCGGAGTCGTCTCCGGTACTGGCATCGACAATGTCATGGTTAGAAGGCTTCAGATGGGCGATCCTGGAGGCCACATAAGACGCGCCTTTTCCAACTTCCCCGTTTTGGCGGCCACCGACAAGATCCTCGAGAGGTATTTCGTGGAAGACGGAATAGACCCGGGCTCCCCCTTCAAGAAGGCGCCGATGCCTTCTCATGATCTATCAGAACTTTCAACAGACCTTCTGGTGGCCTCCAATTTCGCCGAGGTCTTTCTCGCCAAAGAGGGACATTCGAATCCTGTCGGGATCAACTATCTAGAGAAAATCCAGACGCCAACTCTCCCGTCGATCTATGGCGCAATGCTCGCCGGGGTCGACTACATCCTGATGGGAGCCGGGATTCCTCGGTCGATTCCTTCGATACTCGATGGCCTCGCCGACGGAATCCCAGTGTCTCTCCGCATCGACGTGAAGGGAGCGGAGCCTGGCGAGGAATACCTCATGCATTTCGATCCTGCCGCCTACGCCCCCTCCGCTTCGGTGAAACGGCCCGCCTTTTTGGCCATCGTTTCTTCACATATCTTGGCCACCATGTTCTCCCTGCTTGAGTCACGGGTAGACGGTTTGGTGATCGAGGCGCCCACTGGCGGAGGCCACAACGCTCCCCCCAGAGTCAAATCCGACTTGAGCGAGACCGGAGAGCCCGTTTACGGCCCTAAGGACGACCCCGATTTCAATATCATCGCCCGACTCGGACTTCCCTTCTGGTTGGGAGGGATGCGAGGGTCTCCGGAAGGACTCGAAGAGGCCAAGAAACTCGGTGCGGTCGGGATCCAGGTCGGGACAGCCTTCGCCTTTTGTCGAGAGTCGGCGTTCGATCCGGACCTCAAACGCAGAGTCCTTGAGATGAGCCGGAGTGGGAACGCACGAGTCTTCACCGATCCTCTTGCTTCTCCAACCGGTTTCCCTTTCAAGGTCGTCCCCGTCGAGGGAACCCTCAGCGAGAAAGCGGTATACGAAAAACGCCCGCGGGTCTGTGATCTAGGTTATCTTCGTTCCGCTTATAGACGAGAAGACGGTTCGATCGACTGGCGCTGTCCGGCCGAAAGAGAAGGTGACTACATCCGAAAAGGCGGCGCTCCCGAAGATCTTCCCGGTCGGGTCTGTCTCTGCAACTCCCTCATGGCCGCGATCGGCCTAGGGCAGGTTCGTCAGGATGGTTCGGTCGAGCTGCCGATTGTGACATCAGGCGACGACGTGGCCACTGTCTGCAGGTTCTTGCCTGAAGGCTCCGAGGAATACGGAGCGGCCGACGTTATCGCGGCTCTGCTCGCACCGGCCTAACCAGGGCAACGATCCCGGTGGCTACTGCCGCGATCAAGAACGTGATCAGCGCCCCTGACATGGACTCCATCAGACGTGGAGCGAACACCAAGACACCGGCCAGGACGATCATCAGCATCCCGCTTCCGAGCTTCAACCATCGGCCTTGTTTCTCTTCCATCTTCGTCACCCGCATCGTCACAACAGCCGCACCAAACAAGAAGAACTCATCCAGCAAATAAACCAACATGTAGATCAAGAACAAGAACAGAGCGGTGCTCGTAGCTACCCCCTGCTCCTTGACCAAGTTCGACCAAAGGATCGGGTATCCGGCCGTGCAGGGAAGCTCCAGGACTGAGACCCCAGCCGCCAAAGCCACCGTCCCCGCCAGAACCGCCGGAAGTCCTTTTCCGTCGATCGTCACAGACCGCATCTTCTGGTACAGACCCGGCTTCGCCTTATCCGAAATCGTGAGACTCGCCCCCTTCTTGAACCAGAAGTAGTCCTTCACATTTATCAACCCGAAGGTCAAAGCGATCAAGGCCATCAGAATCCGCACCCAACGCTCATGCGCCACGAAATCAAGGACGTTGTAGATACCAGCGATATAGAACCCATAAAGCGAAGCAGTGATCACCAGGAAAGTCCCACCCACCGCCAACACTCGTT
>CAYTVW010000173.1:0-4390 GCA_964441865.1 uncultured Acidimicrobiaceae bacterium | reverse complement strand
CACTCAACGGGACTCCCTTGTCATCAACAAAGAATGCACGATCGGCATCCCCGTCAAAAGCCACACCCAGGTCAAAGCCGCCCTGAGATATCAGGTTTACCAAGTCGACAATGTTCTCTTCCTGGAGAGGGTCGGCCGGATGGTTGGGGAAACTACCGTCGGGATTCAGGTACAGACCAGTGATGCTGGCTGCCATCCGGTCGAACACTCTCTCAAGAACAATCCCAGCCATCCCGTTGCCTCCGTCGACAGCGACTCGAAGGGGCCCGATGTTTTCGGCCTCTACCACTCCGAAAATGTGATCCACATATCCGGGGATAGCATCGAACTCCTCGACTTGACCACCGCCAGCACCATCGGGGATCCCGGACTGAATCATCTCCTTGATCTCGACAAGACCACTCTCGGCTCCTACAGGGGCGGCTCCCGGACGGCAAAGTTTGATTCCGTTGTATTCGGCCGGGTTGTGGCTGGCGGTGATCATCACGCCGGGGATCGACCGGACACCTGAGACGTAGTAGACGGTGTCAGTCGCTACCAGTCCGATATCTAGGACATTCACGCCCTGGCTAGTGATCCCCTCGACAATCGCTTGGAACAAGCCGGGCGAAGACGCCCGACAGTCGCGACCAACCGCGATCGTCTCGTTCCCCATCAAAATTGCGAACGCTGCACCCACGCCTCGAGCAAGCTCACTGTCGAGCTCCCCCGTGTCTGCCCTACCTCTCACGTCATAGGCCTTGAAGACCCGATCCAAATCAGCCATCACAACACCTCGAAAATTGTTTCCTAAACCGGCGCATTCTATGGGCGCGGACCACAACGAAAACTACACTCATTCCCCCATGCCCGAACGTGTTTCCATAATCATGCCCGCTTATCGGCTCGGATCGACCATAGCCGCCAACGCTCGAAGGGTCCTAGCAACCCTTCCTGAGGCTGAGGTCTTGATAGTCGACGACGGCTCTGGAGACGGGACATATGAGGCTCTCCTCCCTGTCAAAGCAGAAAACCCCAACCTGATTCCACTTCTGCACGAAGTCAACAAGGGTAAGGGAGAAGCCCTCAAGACAGGGTTCGCCGCCAGCACCGGCGACATAATCGTGTTCTTGGATGGCGACTTGGATCTTCTCCCCGAACAGGTCCCCGAATTCATCGCTCGCCTCTCCGAAGCCGACATTGTGGTGGGAGCCAAGCGGCACACCATGTCGACCGAGAACTACCCACTGAGTCGCCGGATTCTCAGTCGGATCTTCGCCTTCTTCACAACCGCGATCTTCGGCCTGAAAATTCGTGAGACTCAAACAGGTTTGAAGGCGTTCAAACGTTCAGCTCTAGAAGGGGTGATGGACAAGCTTCGCCTTCGAGGATACGCCCACGACCTCGAAATGATCGTCCGGGCAAAAGTCAAAGGGGCCACCATCGTCGAGCACCCCGCTCAACTCTCCGCCGGAGGTCTAGAGGCTTCCCTACGACTCGGAATGGTCTGGGAGCTCGCCCGAGACACCCTCCGCCTGCTCTGGTGGCGTGTCACTGGCCAGTTGCGCTGAGACTGTCGCTGGCTCACGGTGGAAAAGCCTTCCGGCATCATTCCACGGTTCACCACCTCGCCTGAGCCGGATAACCCACCAGGCCAGAGCGGCCATCGCCAGCCAGAACAAAGACCCGGAAAGCCATTCGACCCATCCAGCCTGGAAATAGATGTGAACGTCTTCTTCAGTGGGGATCACAATCATCAGCGAAGGAGCAGACCGATATGGCCCCTCGGCTCCATCCGCCTTCCAGTTGGGGAAAGCCGAAATCTTGATCATGTGCGGCACACCGACCGCGGTTGTGTGGAACTTCAGGTAGTCGCGCCCGATCTCAACATCGGAGACTTCCCCCGAAGGCGGTAATGCGGCGGCCCCTTCGAGTTGGGCGATATCGGTGATCCTTCTCCATTCAGAAGGCCCATGGGTCGTCATCCAACGGTCAAGGAGCTCCAGGTCGTCGTACCACAGATGAGAATCTCTTTCGAAGTCGTCGGTGTTCAAAACCGAGACCTCGTATTTGGCGATGTCAACCAGTTCACTGTCGGGGACAAGGAAGATCTTGTAGGGCGGCGATTCAGCTACCAGAGTCAAACGGCCGTCCTCTTCGGCCTTCGTCTTGGCGCCCTTCTCGATGATCTCCCCTTCTTCGTTAGTCACACTGTCAGTCACGGCTACGTAGTAGGTGACACCGTACATCTGCATGTGTGGCACGCCACGAGCGAAATCGAAAGTGTGATACATGAGACCGGGGATAGCCTGAGACGGCTCTTTGCTCACTTCGGCCTGATTAATGAAGTGGAAGGAAACAGAGAGCGTCGACTCGAAGAAGAGACCCTCCATCGATGGGTGGGATGAACCGACCCAGTGAGGAATCAGCATGAGAGACATCGGAGTCCCGTATCGGTTGTAGATGTCGTTGTTGTGCTCCCACATCACCCGGCCCGGAGGGAGTTCGGCGATCGTCTTCATCAGGTTCTCGTACTCGACCCAGGCTGCGCCTTTCCCTTCATACCCCTCGAAATTCCAGCGGACCCAACCCGGGAACTGGATGATCCCAACCAGAGAGGCAATCGTGATCGCTCCGACTGCTGAAGAGGTAACCAGGGCGCGCGAATTGGCCCACCATCTCGGTTCGCCGTCTTGGCCACCGGCCAGAGCTGCGATCAGAACCACTATCCCCAACAAGATCACAAACCCCAATGTCGCGTTAGCTGTCCAGCCAGGGATCATCCACGAGTAGGTCTGCGACCGAAGGTATTGAGAAGCTAGCCCGCCAAGAACAAAGACCGGGATGGCCGACGTCCAAGCCGGGAGATAGACCGGGAGGCGTCGAATCAGATATGAGCAAAACGCCCCGACGGCGATGGCGGCGAAAAGGATCACGCCGAAATACCAGTATGGAAGGAGCCGACCATTCCAGACCTTGAAGTCCATATCAGCGAATATCGATGGGAAGGTCGACTTCAACCAGAGCGGGATCGGGAAGTAGATAACCGGACCAATAGTCATGACAAAAAGCGGCAAAGCCCTCACGGTCTTCTTCAGCGCCCAGAACGCCCCAGCAGCCGCCACCGGAAGGTAGACCCAGAGTTCGGAAGGGAAAACCTCCTTCCAATCGTTGAGCGGCCACCACGCCATGTCGGTCGAATAGGGGATCCGGAGAACGAAGGGAATCGACCAGAACGCGGCCACCGCGAACCCCCAAGCCCAGATAATCGGCGCCCGGAGCCATCCGCGCTTCCAGAACAACACCACCAAGGAGCCGACGATCAACACCATCACGGTGAGGATGTGACACAACGCCGTGGCCGCCAAGAGCATTGCCGCATAGGGCATATGTCGGGGGTCGTCCCTCACCGCCTTGATCAACTGCCCCATGTAAAAGAACCCGAGACTGAACGACCAGGCGAACGTGAACTCCCCCGCCATAGTCGACTGGATATTCCCTCCGTAGATGCTGAAGCTTTCCATCACCATGAAGGCAATCGCGGCAGTCGCGCCAACCGAAGCGACAACGCGGTCGAAACGCATCGCTCGCACCAGGTGGTAGACGGCTGCTGGCATAAGCACCAAGCCTCCGATCACCACCAGCTTGAACGCCACGCCGTAGGGAAGAAGCACGTCGAGGAGGACAATGAGATACGACGGAAGCGGGAAATAGAAGTAGTAGAGGGGGAATCCAGCGAACCAATCATTTGACCAGCCGTGGTAGCTTCCGCTCGGGATGATGTGGTCTCGCAAGAATGCAGGTCCGTAGACGTGTGCCCCCATATCGCCACCGGTCGGCGTAGTCGCCCGCAAGACTTGATCCGGTTGAAGGAGGATCAGCGTCACCAGCATCAGAACGCTGACGATTATCGGCGGGAACCAGAGGCGTGCCAGACTCGGGGTCGCTGATTCTTCGGTTCGATCCACCATCCTCAGGATTCTTCCTGCCTGGCAAGGTCAAGGACCTCGGCTAAATCAACGGTCTTCCCGTCCCTGTCCCACCATTTCTCTTCGCAGCGAGGACACGAAAAAAAGACGATCTCTATATCCCCCGGAAGGCGATGTCTGATCTCGATTACATCATGAGCGTGGCACTGCGGACAATCCATGTTTACACCCGTTTAATCCTCCGACGTCATCGTAACGCGGGTTTCCGCGAAGCGTGAACTCTCAAGAGATGTCTTCCAGACGACCAACGTATTTGGAGTGACGTTTTCCCCCCTCGGTCCAATAGGCGTACCAGTACGGTCCGTGAGGACAACTCTTACACCCAGGTTTGCCACACCGAACCCGTCGCTCCCGCAACGAAACCTTCGGCTCCTCGCCAGTCCAAACTCCCGCGTTGGCGAGTCGAGCTCGCGCAAGTATGA
>CAYTVW010000172.1:0-4445 GCA_964441865.1 uncultured Acidimicrobiaceae bacterium | reverse complement strand
ATGTCGAACCAGTTCCGGATCGAGCAAGACCGCGACGTGATCTGCCTTATAGACACTGGCCGATTAATGGCTTCTACGATCCTCGGCCGAACCCGACTGGACGCAGCGGTCGACGCGGCAGCCTCCTTGGCCGCCGTAGCAGACACTTTGGGAGATCGCATCGGCGTCGTCGCTTTCGATTCCCGCATCAGAACAGCAATGCACCCGAGAAGAGATGGCGGGCGCCATGTTCTATCACAGATTCACGATTTGGAGCCGAGACTCGTCGACTCCGATTTCTCTACAGCTTTCCGGTCGATTCTGAACCGAAAGAGAGCTTTCGTCATTGTCCTCACCGACATCATCGACTTGTCAGCAGCCCGCCCTTTGGTCGAAGCCGTCCCTGTCCTCACCCGGAAACACTCACTTGCAGTAGCGTCAGTATTGGACCCCGATATCGAAGCTTCTTTGCACCGCGCCGGAGCGTCGAAGCCTGATCTGATGCGTGCAGCGGTAGCTGTCAAACTCCTTGAAGACAAAGAGAAGGCCGTCGCGGCTCTTCGGCACCGGGGAGCGCAGGTAGTTGAGGGACCGATCGACGAATACTCCGTCCTCTGTGTCTCGGCTTACCTTCGGGCCAAGCGATACGCCCGTCTCTAGGCACGCTCTTGCTCCACCTGGCCCAGCCGGTAGGCAAGACCCCAAAACAGTGCTCCGAGGAGAATCCCGATCAGGAGAGATGGGACCCAATCAGTCCCTGTCCTGGACAAGAACCCTTCGACTAGAGCCGCCAAGACCAGCCACGGCGCTGTTCCAAGAACCAGCATCGCCAGGTCTCTAGCCTCGTCCCCCAATGCCTCAATCCTGGTCTTGGTCCCCGGCCACAGCATCGCTCGCCCCATTCCTAGACCTGCCGCGCCCCCAACGACAATGCAACTAAGTTCGAGGATCCCGTGAGCAGCAATCGCCTCGACCAACACCTCCCAGTTCCCTGCCTCGACAGCCAGGCCAGCAATCGCACCGAGTATCAGACCATTTTCGGCCATCACAAAACCGGTGAGCACTCCCCAGGTAATCCCCAAGGCAAAACTCATGAGAGTCACCCGAATGTTGTTCGCCATCAGATACGCCGAGAACCCAACGAGATCGGCTCTTGACATTCCCTGATCAGTCCCCTCTGCGTCTACGAGCCAAGTGAAATCTGCCGGCATGAGTTCCTTCAAGGTATCTGGATCCGAGAATGCCCAGAGAAAACCTGCCAGAGCTGGCAGAAGAAGAATCCCGGCAGATATCAGGACCAGCCGACGTCTTTCTTGAAGGAGTCTCCAGTACCCAACGGTAAGAAACGACCCGATCCCCTGCCTCCGTCCTTCACGATCGAAGAGCTGACCACGGACCTTCACCACCCGGGTCTCAAGCCAATGAACTATCGGATGCCTCGGGAAACATCGGCGGGCGATCGCCAGGTCAGCCACAGTCGCCCGATATAGCTCCACCAGTCGCATTAGTCTGTCGGCGGGAAGACGCTCAACCCTCTTCCCCGCGCTTTTTGAGAGTGCGTCGAGTTCTTCCCATCTAGACTCCCCTTCAACCCGAAAATCCTGGATTTTCATAGACCCTTCGACAGATCGAGAACGACATGACTTTTGCAGATCCCCTCGAAATCAGCACCTCGGAAGGGGTCCAGATTCACATGACGATAGCGGGATTGGGTTCCCGTATGTTGGCCTGGATTATCGATGGTTTGATCCTCGCCGCCTTCTTCCTGATTACCGGAATGGGCACCACTGTGCTCCTAGACGACTCCAGCATTTTGGGAAGCGGGATTTTCAGTCTGATCGCCGTCTTTGCCCCAATCGTCTATTTGCTGGCCATGGAGACATTGAACAGTGGAAAAACGGTCGGGAAGATGGCAATCGGCCTGAAGACAATCCGTCTGAATGGGACTCCGGTCGGATTCGGAGCTTCCCTGATCAGATCGATTTTCGTATTGATTGATTTCGTGTTGCTCGCGGTCGGGATGATCTGCGTGATGACAACAAAGAGGTCTCAACGCTTCGGAGACCTCGTAGCCAACACTGTGGTGGTGAGAGATCGACCGCCCGCGCAACCCGCACCAAAGATAACCCCCGCCGTTTCACAAGCTCACCGTGCAGATTCCCCTGGAGACGACGCTACCTCCGAATCGATGGAACGGTGGGATGTGTCCCGGGTCACGCCCGAAGAGATCGACGTGATACGAGTGTTTCTGGATCGCGCCTATCAGATCGACAATCACGGAGCCCGCCTGTCAATAGGACGCAGACTCGTTCAGAGAATCAAACCGAGAGTCAGCGGGGACTCGAAGAAAATGAACCAAGAAGAATGGCTCCGGCGAGTTGTAGCATCCAAGGACGCCTAATCCCGGTTCTCGAGAGCCATCCGGGCAGCAGCCTGCTGAGCTGCCTTCTTTGACGGTCCCTCCCCTGAACCCCACTCTTCGTCACCGACCAACACGCGAGCTTTGAAGACACGGGCATGGTCTGGACCCGACATCTCCATCCTGTATTCAGGTGTCATCCCGTCTGGAGCAACCATTTCTTGGAGTCGAGTCTTGAAGTCGATTTTTCCTGGTTCTTTGGCCCGGAGTTCGACCAGTTCCTCCCAATGGCTCAGGATCACTGATGCTGCCGTCGTGTAGTCCGAGTCCAGATAAACAGCGGCAATCACGGCTTCCATCGCATCGGCGAGTATCGAGCTCTTTTCGCACCCTCCGGACACCTGCTCACCAGCCCCTACCCTGATGTACTCCCCTAATCCGATTTTCCGAGCTATATGGGCAAGGGTCGTTTTGTTCACACATGTCGCCCGGGCCTTAGCCATTTCGCCTTCTCTTAGGAACCCGTACCGCTCGTATAACCGGTCTGTGACCGCCAGTTGAAGAACAGCGTCTCCCAGAAATTCCAGCCTCTCGTTATCAACGACTTTCGGATTTTCCGAAGCAAACGAACTGTGGATCAGGGCGGCTTCCAGTAGAGCCGGATTGGAGAATCGATGTCCTAAACGTTCCTGGAGTTCTGCTGTCATCAGGTGATACGGCTGGTGATTTTCTCGACAAGTCCTTGCTCGGCGCCTTCAGAAGCCATCCGTAGAGCGTTCTCGATCGAGATTCTGGTTGCCGCACCATGCGCAAGCACGACAACACCGCCAACGCCCAGCAAATGGGCACCCCCGATATTCTCGTAGTCGAGCTGATGGACAATTGGTCCGAGTTTTGCAGATACGGGATCGGCGATTTCAGAAGGGATACCACGCAAGGCGTCTTTGACCATCCCGGTCACCATCCCGGCAATCCCTTCCGAAGTCTTCAGGAACACGTTTCCCGTAAACCCGTCAGTGACAATCACATCAACGTTCTCAGAGGCTACGTCCCGTCCCTCGACATTCCCCACGAAGAAGATCGAAGACGATTCCAGGAGGGGGTACGCCTCTCGCTCCAACTGGCGCCCCTTCGATCTCTCCTCACCGATGTTGAGGAGACCGACTTTCGCCTCTCCGTCCCCGAAGTGAACCTCAAAAAACGCCGATCCCATAATCGCGAACTGGACCAGATGCTCCGGCTTCACCTCCGGGTTAGCTCCCGAATCGAGGAGAACTGTTGGCCGTCCCGGAGTTGGCAAAACTGAAGCAATAGTCGGCCGCAGAACTCCCGGAAGCCGACCAATTACTACGACGGCCGCGGCCATCGCCGCTCCGGTCGATCCGGCCGATACGAAACCCGACGCTTCTCCGCCAGCGACCAACCGAGCACAAGACACAATCGACGACCGTGTCTTCTCCCGTATAGCCTTGGAGACGTCTTCGCCCATCCCGATCACTTCGGGCGCGTCGACAATGGGAAGATCCAGTCCGTATTGAGCCAGTTCGGCTTTCAGCGAAACCTCATCCCCAACGAGAACAACGTCGACCCCGGCGCGTGCGGCTGCGACCGCTCCGGCCACCGTCTCGGTGGGGGCTCGGTCTCCTCCCATGGCGTCGAGAGCGATTCTGCTCAATTCAGTCGGTTTCGATTACTTCCCGACCGTTATAAGTCCCGCAGTTGCTGCAGGCACGATGCGGAAGCTTGGGAGCTTGGCATCGTTCGCAGGTTGCGATGGTCGGACGCGAAATCTTCCAGGCAGCTTTCCGCTGTCTTGTACGACTCCGCGACATCTTTTTCTTGGGCACCGGCATGGTGCGCGCTCCTTCGTAAAAACAATCGCTAATCCCTTGAGGCAGTGTCTCCGTCTTCCGACTCGAACAACCGCTTCAACGCGGAGAAGGGCGAGGCAGACTCTTCGCTGTGCCCACCGCAGGGAGACGTATTCAAGTCGGCTCCGCAAAAGGTGCAAAGTCCGAGACAGTCTGGAGAGCACAGAGGGCGGTACGGAAGAGCCAGTGAGAGCTCGTCGGAGACCACCTGTTCGACCTCGATCCATCCACCGGAT
>CAYTVW010000171.1:0-4452 GCA_964441865.1 uncultured Acidimicrobiaceae bacterium | reverse complement strand
CCGATTGGGCACTGACCCACGGGAAAGACCCGTCCGATCAAGATTTCGGCGCCAACACCTTCAACGTCCCCGACGCCCGCGGTCACAGCGCCTACTTCGAGCGGGACTCCTTCTCACTGGTCGCCATCACCACGCTGGCCATCGGCGGCGATCCTGTGGACTTCAGTACTTCCAGATCCGGGTTCGATACTGCCAGATCCGGGGGTGGCGAATTCGGGGGTGGCGGAGGTGGCTGGTAGAAATGGAAGGAATTAGAACTGGTAGAGCAAGAGCTCTACTGCTGGTAGCTCTACTAACCGGATGCGGAGACACTATGCAAGCCGACGAGGCAAGACAACTAGCCGAGAGGTACTTCAACATCGCCATAGAAGCCGTCCCCGAAGGGTTGACCTTGGAGACAGAAGAGGACAACCTGCCGTGCTATGGGGGCCTAGGCGACGGTTACGACGGAACCAGGCAATTCCGGTTCAGCGCCTCAACGGAGCCTCCCGAAGACCAGATTCCTGGGATCATCGAGGCAATCAGATTGGCCTGGGAGGCTGAACACGAAGTCATGCTCGCAGAATATGGCGAGACGCCAGCGCCAGCCCTATTTCTCTCGGTCGATGGCGTCCAAGCCTCCGTGAAGCTTGCCCATCCCAAGGACGGCCACGGATGGCAGATCCTCATCGGCTCCTCCTCGCCCTGCTACGAGCCCTAAAAGGCTCGGATTCAGTTCCCCACCGATGCCCTCATCTCGGCCAGCTCCCGAAGCATGAGATGGGAGTCGATCCCGTCCTCGGTCGGGATCTTTGTCCATGACCCGGTCGGTCCGAGTTCCCAGGCCAACACATCGTCGGTGAGCTCCACCTCGATCACCTCATCCAAACGGAATTGAAGGTCGGGATCGATGATTGGCACCAAAGCTTCAACCCTCCTATCCAAGTTGCGCGGCATCAGATCGGCTGACCCAATGAGATAGGTCCGCTCGCGTCCTCTGCTCCCAAAACGATATATCCGGGAGTGCTCCAGATACCGCCCCAGAAGCGAACGCACCTTGATGTTTTCACTGAGGCCCTCGACCCCAGGAATTAGACAACAAATGCCTCTGACCATCAACTCGATCCGGCATCCCTTGCTGGACGCTTCGTAGAGCTCCCTAATCATGTCTGCGTCGACCAAGGCGTTCATCTTCATGGTGATATGCCCATCGGGTCGGCTTGCCTCTTGACGAATCAGCTCTACCAAGCCGCTTCGAGCGGTTACCGGGGCGACGAGAAGCTTCCGGAACCGTGTTTGTTCGCTGTATCCGGTCAGGTAGTTGAACAGATCGGAGAGATCCGCCCCAATCTCGGGGTCTGCGGTCATCAAACCGATATCTTCGTAGGTCCGGGCGGTCGAATCGTTGTAGTTCCCAGTCCCGACATGGGCGTACCTACGGATATGGTCACCCTCCTGTCGCACCACCAAGGCAATCTTGGTGTGAGTCTTCAGCCCGACCACGCCGTAAACCACGTGGACCCCGGATTCTTCAAGCCGGTTTGCCCACTCGATGTTCCGTTCCTCGTCGAACCGAGCCTTCAGTTCTACGAGAGCTACCACCTGCTTCCCTTGGGCCGCCGCCCACATGAGAGACTCCATGATCGGACTGTCTCGCGAAGTGCGATAGAGGGTCATCTTGATAGCCAAAACCGACGGGTCGCGGGCCGCTTGGTCGATCAGAGCTTCGACCGAGGTGGTGAAGGAGTCATAGGGGTGATGAACAAGGATGTCGCCCTCATCAATCGCCTTAAGGACATCGAGCCTCTCCCCCGAAGGAGCCGCCAGCCTCGGTTGAGTCACCCAATTCCAGGGGATATCCGAAATATCCGGACGGTCGAGTTCGGCCAGGACCATCAGACCAGAAAGGTCGAGAGGACCCGCGATCCTGTAGACATCAGAGTCGCTCAGCTCCATCTCTCGCATCAGGAGGTTGAGAACCTCGTCAGAAATCGTATCCGGGACTTCAAGCCGGACCGCCCTACCAAAACGCCTCCTCGTCAACTCCGACTCGATCGCCTGAAGCAGGTCGTCCCCCTGGTCTTCCTCGATCTCCAAATCGGCGTTTCGTGTGACCCGAAACGGACATTGGTCGACTATCTCCATCCCAGGAAAAAGCTCCTGGAGATGCGTCGCAATCACCTGTTCAAGAGGTACAAAACGTTCCCTGTCAGGCATCACGACGAACCGCGGGAGCAAAGGAGGAACCTTGACTCGGGCAAACCGAGTGTTACCGGTGACCGGATGTCGGACGGTCACTGCAAGGTTCAAAGACAGGTTCGAAATGTATGGGAACGGATGGGCTGGGTCGACTGCCAGAGGTGTGAGGACCGGGAAAATCAGATGACGGAATCGATCGTCCATGTAGGCCCGGTCTTCTTCGTCCAGGGTCTCATAATCGGAGAAGAGAATCCCTGCTTTCCCCAGAAGAGTCGCTATCTCATCGTTGAAAAGGCGATAAGCGTCAGCTTGCTGTCTCCCGACATACTGAGATATCTCCTCCAACTGCTCGATAGCAGTCATCCCGTCAGGAGAAGGAATCCGGATACCGTGAGCAATCTGTTCCTTCAACCCGGCTACCCGGACCATGAAAAACTCGTCGAGGTTCGACGCCCAAATCGCCAGGAAGCGGACTCGTTCTAGGAGCGGCAGATGCTCCTGTTCTGACAGAGCAAGGACACGCCGGTCGAATTCAAGCCAAGAGAGTTCTCGATTGAGGTAGGGGTAGTCTTCCATCTCCACACAAGCTATCGGTTTTGAATCCGAAGACTATTGGTCTTTTTCCACCGGGCAACTCGGGCGCTTCGCCCAATAGCCCCGAAATGGCCTCCCGGCCTCACCCGGACTTCCCGCATACGCGTCCGCTGAGCATTGGTTCCGTATAGGATTCTTCAACCGACTCTCAAGGAATCGCAAGGTGCCGGAACCAAGACCGTTCGAATGGAATGATCCCGTCCCAGTTGATCCAAGCAGAGACGTCCGCAGTCGTCGCGAGAAATCCCGCCAGGTTGAAATGCCTTGGATCGAAAACGAGGACGCGGCTTACGAATCGGTCGAGACCGTTGATCCCGTCGAAGACTCCCCTCCCGACCCTTTACTTGAGTCCGACAAACTGGTCACACCGCAAGATCTGGAGACCCGGATACCTTTTGAATGGCAGAGCACTCCGATCGTAAGGCCCACCCGGAATCCCAAGAACCCTCCTGAACCCGTCGAGTCTCCTCGGGAGCCAGAAGTCGAGGAGGAAGAGTCTGATGGAACCTCAGTTCCGTCTGGGATCGGTCCTTTCCCTTCGGATCTCGCGGCCGTCCCCGGAGTATGGATGAGAATTCGGGAGCCGGAGGCTCCTTCGCCGAACAGCGAGACCGACTCCGAACCCATGACCTGGGGACCCCCCGCAATCGTCTCGGTCTTCACGATCCTGATGCTGTTGTTCCTGTGGACCTACGCCGAGAGGAAGTGGTCGTATCTGGGGTACTACGGATTCGACTACGGAATCTTCAACCAGGGTCTCTGGCTGATGTCCGAGGGAGAAGCGCCGTTCGTCACTCTTCGCGGGCTCAACCTCTTCGGAGATCATTCCTCCTACATCATGGTCCTCTTGGTCCCTCTGAAATGGCTCATTCAAGATCCTCGCCTCCTACTGTGGATCAGTCTCGTGGCGGTTGCCTCGTGCGGTCCCCTCGGGTATTGGGCAGCAAGAGCCAGTGGTGCGAACCAGCGAAAATCTCTCGCCGCCTCCCTTATCATCTCCGTCCACCCGTCCATGATCTGGACAATCCCCCAAGGATTCCACCCCGAAACCCTTGCCATCCCCCTTGTTATCCTCGCCTACATCGCCGCAGTGAAACAACGCTGGTGGTTCTGGGGCGGGCTGATGGGGCTGATTGCCCTCATCAAGGAGGATTCTCTTCTTCTCACTGTCCCGTTTGCCTTGTTTGTGTGGCTCCGATGGAAATCGGGAAGGAAGGCGGCGCTCACAGTCGCGGCCACTACCACCGTTTTGTCGCTCGTCAACATCCTTCTGGTCATACCCCGACTCCAAAACGCCGACACCGGATACCAATACGCGACGAGGATCGAACTCGGCGGTCTGGTCAATTTCGGCCATTGGGTGTTCGTTTTAGGTGTTCTGGGTTTGGCACTGGCACTGGGGAAACGCGCCTGGCCAGCTCTCCTGATTGGGCTGCCTTCTCTCCTGGTGCATATGGCCAGCGGACATCCTCCGGAAACGAGCCTGGCGCATCAATACACGGCGTTCGGCCTCGCGGCTGCCGCCGTAGCCATCGTTTCCACGGCACGTTATGTCCACCGTCACTACATCTGGGGAGTAGTCGCCGCGGCGTTTGCCTTCTCATTCCTGGGTGGTCCCTGGTCACCCCGCCTGGACTATTACCCGTGGGGCGGAACCATCTTCCATTCCGAAGAAACGGA
>CAYTVW010000170.1:0-4453 GCA_964441865.1 uncultured Acidimicrobiaceae bacterium | reverse complement strand
AGCTCCCCAGGCTCTCGACCGCGGTGAGCTTCCGAACAATCACATTCCGGTGTGACATCCGCTTGGCAGCGATAGAAAGGGCAACAGTAAGGGCCACCGGGAGACCTTCGGGGATAGCGGAAACGGATAGGGCTATGACCAGAAAGAAGATTTCCGAGAGCTCTTCACCTTTGGCCAAGAGGATCAGTGCTAGAACCGTTCCGACGATAAGCATCAGGATGCTTATCCGCTTGACGAACCGTTCCATCCGAACCACCAGAGGCGGCTTCCCGCCTTCCGACTCTGCGACCACCTGGGCGATCTTCCCAACTTCAGTACGGACCCCGGTCTCGACAACCATCCCGATTCCTCGCCCTGAAGCGACGATTCCACCGGCGAAGGCCATGTTCTTCCGGTCCCCCACCTCGGTTTCGGAAGGCAGAACCGCGACAGTCTTGTCGGCAGCCATCGACTCGCCAGTGAGGAAACTCTCGTCGGCCGACAACCCTTTCTCCTGAATGAGCCTCAAATCAGCGGGGACCTTCTGGCCAGACTCAAGAATCACGACATCGCCCGGGACCAGCACTTCAGAAGGAACAGTCTTCAGCACACCACCCCGGCGGACCCGCGCCGAAATCTTGAGGAGATTCTGGAGTCCGGCTGCGCTTTTCTCGGCCTGGAATTCTTGGTAGGCGCCCAGAGCGCTGTTCAAGACGATGACCGCCAAAATAAAAGCCGCGTCAACACCCTCTCCGATGGCTACAGAAGCCGCGGCGGCAAAAGCGAGAATGTAGATGAGGGGACTCTTGAGCTGGTGGAGAAGAATCTCCCAGATGGTCGGAGGCCTTTTCGCAGGAAGAGAGTTCGGCCCATAAGCGTCGAGTCTTCGAGTGGCCTCGTCCTGATCCAACCCTTCCGAACTGCTCCGCAATATTCCGAACACTTCGCTATCGGCGATTGCATACCAGTCGTGCTTCGATTCAAGCGAGGCTTCCGCCAACTGCTCCATTTCGTCCTTTCACAACTCAAATAACCACGTAAACCGAAACGAATCGGGACTGGTTCACGCTACACCAGACGACACAGATACCGGAACTCGGAAGTCGAAGCCGCAAGAACCAACAATGCCGGTCAGGATCCTTCGCCCGTGTCGGCTTTCTGAACCACAAGCAACTCGGCCGTGGGCTCCTCGCCTGTCGCATTGAGACGCTCGATCACCCGCGCTCTAGACCCTTCTTCCCCAAAAGCGGTTACGACGTCGTCTCTCTGAAGGACCGTCGAACCGGAGGGGATCAGAATCTCCGTCCCTCGACGGACCGAAACCAGGGTTGAGCCTTCCGGCCAGGCGATCTCCCGGACCGCCCTCCCGTCGGCCATGGAACCAGGAGGGATACGAAACTCGTAATAGTGCGATCCAGGTTCCGTTCGTAGCAAGAATCTTTCTTTTTCCAGAGTGAAATCGGTTGAAGCGCCGAGTGCTCTGTGATAGGCGCGGACAGCATCTTCCCGTCGGAACATCCCGACCAGCCGCGTCCGATCCTGATCGTCGACCACGGGGAGCCTCCCGACACCAAGGACCGCCATCCTTTCAAGAGCAACGGAAACCGGAGCAGATGGCGAAATCGTGGCGGGTCTCGCTGTCATCGCGGCGCCGACATTCAGATCATCACGGACACCGCCCGCTCGACGAATATCGGCGACGGCAATCAGTCCGGCCAGCCGACCATCGCTGTCGACCACCGGCAGACCGTGACGACTGTGCTTCTCCATCAGTTCATCGACCTCTCGAAGAGTCATATCGGGCCGAGCAATCACGTCGTTCGGTGTCATCGAATCGCCCACGGTCACCGTCTGTAACAGGTCAACGTCGCTCGTTCTCCGGATCTTGATCCCCCTTCTAGACAGGGGCATCGTGTAGACGCTCTCCGGATGAACTCGGTCGGCTACAACGGTCGCGAACGTGGCAGCCAGCATCAGAGGAAGAACCAGGCCATAGTCATCAGCCCCGGTCACTTCGAAGACAATCAAGATCGCCGTCAACGGCGCACGCGCCACCGCGGCAAACATGGTCGCCATTCCAACCACCGCGAACGCACCAGGATGGACAGGGTCGACAACCCCCCACTCGTTTATCAGTTGGGCATACCCAGCTCCAAGAGTGGCGCCAATGAAAAGGGACGGCATAAACGCTCCCCCCGAGCCACCCGACGAAATCGTGAAAGAGGTAGCGAGGATTTTCAGAACGGAAAAAAGAAGAAGCATCCCAGACGAATACGCGAGGATGTCCCCGGTCCCCGCACTCACCTGGAGCCTGAGAAGATCCCCTGTGAAGAGATGTCCCGTACCAAGGATTTCTTGATGCCAAACGCCGAGACCGCCCACAACCAAGCCAAACAGCAACGGTCGAGTCCAGGGACGATGACGGGTCCTGTGCGAGAAGTCCTCCATAGCGGACAGGAGCCGGAGAAACATCACTGCCGCCACTACTGCGACCACCGCCAATCCTGCGTAGATGAATAGTTCATTCCACGAACCCAAGGTGTACGAGCCCGCTTGGAGAATCTCAGCATCCGGGACCAAAGAGCGGAACGTCACAGCTGCCGCGATCGAAGCCACCACCACCGCCGACATGTGCTGAACGGCAAACGACCCCAGAATCACTTCCAGAGCGAAGAGCATCCCTGCGATCGGCGCATTGAAGGAGGCACCAATACCGGCGGCGGCTCCGGCCGCCAAGAGGCTTCGGACACGATCTTCCCCCAAGCCAAAGTGTCTGGCAATCGACGAGCCGATCCCGCCGCCCATGTAGACGATCGGACCTTCGCGTCCACCCGATCCACCAGAACCCAACGTCAAAGCGGTGGCCAAGATTTTCACCGGGATCGACTTGGTCGAGATATACCCACCCCTCAACGCCAGGCCTCCGGTCACCTCAGCCACTCCATCACCTTCCACTTCTGGAGCGAAACGCCGCGCTAACCACCAGGCGATCAGAATCCCAACCGGGACAGTGAATAGGACTATCCACCGCCCGTAACCAGGCAGGACTTCCCGCAACCAGTCGACACCCTTCCCGACGATTTCTAGAGACCAGATCAAGACGACCGCGCCCAAGCCGACCGTCACACCGACAAGACCGGAGATGAACAGGAACCCAGCATCAGGGTCGCGGACTATGGCGACCCCTCTACTTCGAATACGACTCAGCCAATCACGCACAACAGATGAAGCCTACGCCATTGCAGAGAGGCCAGAAAAGTCGCACCTCTACACAGTCGAATTCTTCTTGGTCCATTCGACCAGTTCGGAGATTCTCCCGAAAGCCATAGCGACCACCGTGTCGGCTGCGCCGTAGTAGATCGCGATCCTATCTCCGTCGTCGGCAACCACCGACGCGCACGGGAAGGCAACGTTCGGGACGTCCCCCACACATTCATAGAGAGTCTGAGGAGCCAGAAGGTATTCCCGCCCCCGGGCAAGGACCTTCCATGGCTGTTCAAGATCGAGGAGTGCCGAGCCCATCGAATACACGAACCCGTTGCATGAGGTGAGCACCCCGTGATATATGAGCAGCCACCCTTCGGATGTCTCGATCGGGATCGGACCCGCTCCGATCTTTGTGGATTGCCAACCCCAAGTCGAGCTCATCACGTGACGGTGTCGACCCCAGTGGACGAAGTCTGGTGACTCCGAAAGGAAGACGTCGCCGAACGGTGTGTGACCATTGTCTGATGGGCGACTCAGCATCACATATGAATCGTTGATCTTCCTTGGGAACAAGACGCCGTTGCGATTGAACGGGAGATAGGCGTTTTCGAGTTGAAAGAACTCCCTGAAGTCTGTGGTGTATCCCACTCCGATGGTTGGGTATCCCTTATACCCGTTACACCAAGTCACGTAGTAGCGGTCTTCTATCCACACGACCCGCGGGTCATAGCCGTACATCCATCCGCCGAGCTCTTCCACCCGCTCATCACCGGGGATCCAACTGATCGGATCGGGCTCCAGTTCCCACTTGAGACCGTCGAAGCTTCGGCCAGCGTGAACATCCATCGCCCGAGACTTGTCGTCCGACCGAAACACCCCGGCGAAACCGTCTCCATGTCTGACCACCGCCGAGTTGAAGATCGAATTCGAGCTTGGTATGGCATCACGAGTGATGATCGGGTTCCTGCTGTAACGCCACAATGGCGAGCTGCTGCCGGAGGGGCGGTCTTCCCATGGAATATCGGAACGGGCCATCGAACTGCCTTTCTTGTTTGCTGGCCCAAAGGGTACCGATTCGAAGAAGAATGAAAAGTCCGAATCGGAGCCAGGACCCTACCCCCGGCCAAGACAACCCCCCTATCGCCGACCAAGACAACCCCTACCCCTGCGGGTTCGCAAAGCGAACCCTTGCGGTACTTTCCCCCCGTGCCTTTCCCCCCTACCCCCGGCTCATTTCATGAGCCGGCGGTACTTTCCCCCCAGCGGA
>CAYTVW010000169.1:0-4461 GCA_964441865.1 uncultured Acidimicrobiaceae bacterium | reverse complement strand
CCCTTCAGGGCCGAAAACGGAAAGCCTGCAGCAGGAAGCCGGTCGGCATCGCATGGGATGTTGGGAGGCCAATGCTACGAAGGCACCCAAGAACAGACTGACGTCACCCATTACCAGCGGTCACGGGCCAACAAGTGGACAGGTCCGATACACCTCGACGATGAACCGTCCCTCCTCCCCGAGCGACGCAAGATCCTCTTCGGTTGCACTGAACACATCCACCCCAGCAAAGGCCACGGCACCCCCGATCGTGTCATAGGGATACCAGGCGCCTCCGGTGGACTCGAAACTCTCAAACGTGGGCGGGTCCGAACTAGGAAAGCCGTGCTCTCTCATGCACTCATTGACTTCGACCAATCGGTCGTAGTGCTTGCGACCGATCCAGGCGCCTGGCCCTGGCTGCTTGAGTCCCGCCCACTCCGGATATGCCCCACACGCCTCCAGCACTAGGGTCCCGCGGTCCGAAGGATCAGAATCCGGATCGCCAGTCTTGGCAACGACTCCGACCCCAAACCCGGACCTGAGCAACGATGCCTCCACACCCAAATGGTTAACGCACCCGACAACCCACTCCTCATGTTCGTAGCCGATCACAACCGACGGATACGGGTGGGTCACAGTGAATCCCTCGATATCTCGCGCCACCGAACCACCCAGATCACTCAGCTCAGAACGATCGATCTTGGGAGCCCAACCGGTCACCAACATCAGCCGCTCTTCGAAATCCCCGCTCGGCTCCGAGGTCGAGGTCGGATACTCGTCCGGCATCGACGTCGGCACCCCACCGCCAGACGAACACGCCGACAACCCCAACACCAAAGCCACCAGAGCCATCGCAAACCCTCGAATCTCGCGGCATCTGACACTGACCATCACACCCACCGATCCCTTCCGTCCCGTACCCGATCAAGTTGGCTGCAGCGTTGCTGCCGCCAACTAAGCACTATCCCGCTTTCAGCCAGTCTGACAAGAGGCCGAACCGTAGTTTTGCGAAACCACATCAGTTCCCCACCGCCCGTACCAGCCTGCCGGCCAGTTCAAGTACACGACGTAGGGCTGGTTGTAGAATGTGTAAACGACTCCATCAAGTCGATGCTTATGAGTCTGGCCCCAATACGTTGACACTGATTGAGTCCGGACCACCTTGCCGGTTGGGCATTGAGCGATTACTCCCTCCCACCAAGCCATCGCCGGGAGCGCCAGGGCCAGTGTGAACACTGCCACCAGCATCGTCATCTTCGAGATTCGCTTCACCATGTTGGCAACCTCCTTCGATTTGAGCCAACACCTGTGCCCCCTATTGCTGGGCCCAGGGACCCCCTTCAGGGCCGAAATTCAGCATACTCCGCCATCCAACTTGTCAAGACCTTAACACGCGGAATTTCTGGATAGTATGCAACCCGAATCAGAGATCGAGAGGGGACCGCCATGAACCGGATTCGTCGGCCAATCGCCGCTATCGCCGTTCTCGGACTGGTCGGGTTGGCAGGGGTCTGGGCCGGCCGAACCGTCCTCGCTTTCCCCGACAACGGCTACTGGCCAAGAGCGATCGGGCACGTCCACATCGCCCGAATCAACCCCGCATCAAATGGATGTTGGGATGCCAACGCTTCCATCCTCACGCCCGCCCACGAGGACACCGCGAAAACGGTCTAATTTTAACCATTACCGCCAGTCACGGGCCGACAAGAGGGCATGTCCGAAAGACTTCAATGGCCAACTTGTCCTTCTCTCCATACTCATTCAATTCCTCTTCAGTAATACTGAATACGTCCACACCGTAAAAATACGTTGGCCCTCCAACAAATTCGTATGGGTCCCACGGCTTTGCGCCATTCTCTGGCGATTCAAAGCTTTCAAAACTCGGAGGGTCAGAAGTCGGGTAACCGTGTTCTATCAGACACTCGTAGACCTCGACCAACTGATCGTACAATTCACGACCAGTCAGAGCTGAACCCCCCACTGGTTCCATTCCAATCCACTCCGGATACTTCAAACAAGCTCCAGACGCCAGACCCCGACGATCCGAAGCGTCGGAAACCCCGTTTCCACTGGTGAGTACGGTTCCAAAACCACTTCTGGAGTATCCAGCCTCAATGCCTAGAGACTCCATACACCCCACATACCATTCTTCGTCGTCGACTCCCAAGACATCAGAAGGGTACGGATGAGTCTCCGCAAACACCTCAACACCCTCGCCTGCCGA
This sequence comes from uncultured Acidimicrobiaceae bacterium, assembly GCA_964441865.1. Taxonomy (GTDB): domain Bacteria; phylum Actinomycetota; class Acidimicrobiia; order Spongiisociales; family ZC4RG35; genus CAYTVW01. The sequence continues at coordinate 2,255 of CAYTVW010000169.1, read as the reverse complement.
TCGAACTAGATCACCCAGCTCGGACCGATCCAGCGTAGGAGACCAACCAATGTCGCTTTCCATTGACTCCACCAGATAGTCCACAAAACCCTCAACCTGTTCGGTGCTGAATGTATCCCCCTCAGTAACCAGCGACATATCCTCGCCAGAAGAACAACCGCCAACTCCAAAACCGAAGGCCCCCATAACAATCGCTACAGAAAACCCGGACCTTCCCAGATGACCAAAGCTCATGTCACTTCCCGCCCAGTCTCCCTGTGCCAATAGGGTTGGCTGGCGACGACTACGCTGTCAACCAGCCAACCCCCAAGTCACAATCACACTTCCAACCCAGTGAATCGGCAGTAGGCGGTCCCATAAACCTGAGCCTCCACGTTTGTGCTCCAGCTGCCATAGTCAGCGCGAGTCCAATTTACCCGGAACCCAATAGAAGGAACGTTGATTCCATTTACAGTTCTCCCACCAACAGTATGAACATGGGACAAATAGGGATACCTAGACAATGACTCGGTTCGAGTCGCATAAGCCTCCGGGCACTGGCTAATAGTGCCACCGAAATAAGCCATCACAGGCAACGCCAATGCAAGCGTGAGCACTACAACCAACATCGCCGCTTTCGAGATTCGCTTCACCATGTTGGCAACCTCCTTCGATTTGAGCCAACACCCGTGCCCCCATTTGCTGGACCCAGGGGCCCCCTTCAGGGCCGAAAACCAGCCTAGTAACCACCCCCCCCCCCTATTTGGCAAGGCTTCAACGCTCACATTTTTCGGATAGTATGCATCCCGAAACAGATCGAGAGGGGACCGCCATGAACCGGATTCGTCGGCCAATCACCGCTATCGCCGTCTTCGGACTGGTCGGCCTGGCTGGTGTCTGGGCCGGCCGAACCGTCCTGGCTCCCCCCGATGACCCGCTGGCAGGGACATCTTCCCAACTCACCTACACTGTCGTAGAAGGGCAAGTCGGACGTTCGATGACCTTCGCCGCCGTGGCCGAATGGACCCTGACCCCTCTCGCCAGGAATGCTGCATTCGGAACAATCACTTCGATTCCCCACATCTCCGGAGATCCGGTCGAGGTCGGAGATGAGCTTTACCGGGTCGACCTTCGGCCGGTGGTGGCCGGGGTGGGTCCGGTTCCATCGTTTAGGGATCTCCGACTCAACGATCAGGGCGAAGACGTAGCCCAACTGCAGGCTTTCCTCAAGACACTTGACTTCTACAGCGCCGATCCTACCGGCAGGTTCGACCAGGCCACCCGAACTGCCGTTCGAGCCTGGCAGCAGGGACTCGGCGTCACCGTCGACGGGGTGGTGCGGGCCTCCGACATCGTCTATGTGCCATCACTCCCCGCCCGCCTGACGGTGGACCCCCAGTACTCGGTCGGGACTCGGGTCTCGGGTGGCGAGCAATTGATCGCGCTGCTCCCCGAGCATCCCCGATTCTGGGTTCCACTCCAGACCTCGCAGCGCGCACTGATTCCCCTCTCCACCAATGCCACCGTGACACATGCCGGTGGAACCTGGCCGGCGATCATCTCTCAGGCAATCGAGAAGGTCGAGTTCGGCGAACTCCAACTTGAACTGACCGCCCCCGACGGCGGGCCGGTTTGCGGCACCGACTGCGCTGAGGCAGTCGGATTGACCGACCGCAACAACTTTGCCACCGAACTGGTGGCGGTGCCCCACACCGAGGGTCCGGTGGTTCCAGTCACCGCGATCGGAACTGACGCCTCCGCCCAGGCGTTCGTCACCACCGTCGATGGCACCCGGATTCCCATCCAAGTGCTGGCTAGTTCGGCCGGCATCGCGGTGGTGGAGGGCATCGAAGTCGGGACGGTCATCCTGCTGCCGTATGGCACCCAGGAGCAGTGACATGCGCATTCACTCAGGGAGCAGCGTCAGATGAGAGACATGTCTGGGCTGCACCACCGAGAAATGGCGACGATCCAGCGTCGCCAACTTGGTCTCGCCCAGCCTCTCACAAACGGCGATCACGGAGGCGTCAACCGTCCCAAGGCGCAAATCGGCATACAGGCCAACCAGTTCGTCGATCCGCTCCCAATCAGGTGGACGAACCGGTTCCACCTCGACTTCTCCGCGCACAATGGCACCATGGAAACCTCGCTCCTCGTCTACCCCAAAACGCTTGGACAAGAAGTGGGTCAGCTCCGTCACCACCAGGATGGGAACCACCACCACGTCGGCCGCGGTGAGCAGCTCGGCGCACCGTCGATGATCCTGATCATCACGC
>CAYTVW010000168.1:0-4468 GCA_964441865.1 uncultured Acidimicrobiaceae bacterium | reverse complement strand
GTATCGGCAATTCTGGACCACTCCCGTCTGAGATCTCCGCGGCCATCCAAAACTCAGACCTAATAGCCGCCGCCGTCCTGTCAGGGAACCGAAACTTCGAAGGGCGGATATCGCCGGACGTACGAGCCAACTATCTCGCTTCGCCCCCGCTGGTCGTCGCCTACGCCCTTGCAGGAACCGTCGACTGGGACCCGGAGACCGAGCCTTTCCCCGAGACCAACGTCTATCTCCGCGACGTTTGGCCATCTCGCGAAGAGATCCAAGACATCGTGTCTTCAAGCGTCTCCCGCTCACAGTTCCTGTCTCGATACGCTGACGTCTTCGAAGGCTCGGACCAGTGGAAGGCGATCCCGGCACCTGATACCGCTCTCTACCAATGGGATCCAACTTCGACATACATTCAAGAACCGCCCTACTTCCAGGATATGGACTCGTCGGTGAGGCCGATCGAACCGGTCCGCGACGCGCGTGTGTTGGTCAAGGTGGGCGATTCGGTGACCACCGATCACATCTCACCCGCTGGGAGCATCAAGACCGATTCCCCCGCCGGGACCTACCTGATTGAACACGGGGTCAAGCCGGAGATGTTCAACTCGTATGGCTCCCGACGAGGCAACGACCAGATCATGACTCGAGGAACATTCGCCAACATCCGAGTCCGGAATCAACTAGCACCGGGAACCGAGGGCGGATTCACACTCGATCACCTCGACGGCAAAATCAAGACGATCTACGAGGCTTCCCTCCACTATGGAGAAGAGAGGATTCCTCTCATTGTTTTGGCGGGGAAAGACTACGGAATGGGGTCTTCCCGCGACTGGGCCGCCAAGGGAGTCTTCTTGCTCGGCGTTAGGGCGGTGATCGCTGAGTCTTACGAGAGGATTCATCGCTCCAACCTGGTGATGATGGGGGTCCTCCCCCTTCAGTATCTAGAGGGCGAATCCTCCTCGACTCTCGGGCTGAGCGGAACCGAGAGGTTCGAGATCCTTGTGGACGACGATCTGACTCCTCGCCAGAATCTCACCGTTCGTGCTACCGGAGACGACGGTTCTTCAGTGGAGTTCTCCACGATCTGCCGAGTCGATACTCCGATCGAGGTCGAATACCTCCGGAATGGAGGGATTCTGCACTACGTCCTCCGGAAAATGGCCACCCGATAGGCGCAAATCCATACCGCAGTTTTCTCCAGTAATCAGTTCTCTAAAGGAGATGCCCTGATTACCGTGATTGGTATGAGTCGGGGACTTCAACTGGTTCTTGCCACAGCTACTACGGTCGCGCTGATTTTCTTGGGAGTTCAGATTCGGGAGACTCCCCCTCGCGACGATCTTGACAACAATGCAAGGAGAACCTCAACGACCACTCTCCTCGCCGCTCACATCCCCGGCGACCCCTCGATCCCAGAAGTCCTGCAGATGAAGGGAGATCAGGAATCCCCACCCGCGGACAACGGCTCCTCCACTACCACGCTCGCTCCAACCACAACTTCCACACAACCGAGTACTACAACCACCAGAACAGTCACTACGACGACCAAGGCCCCGTCTCCGTCGATCACTACTGCCGCCGAAGCGGAGTCGGCTTTCCTATCCAAGATCAATGCTCTGCGCCGCTCGGTCGGTCTGGGGTCGCTCACCATGGACGCCACCATCAGGAGTTACGCCAGAGCCTGGGCAGCAAAACTCCCCCAGAATTTCGTACATTCCGATATCGAGTCATATCTGGAGTCACAGAAAACCTGGAGGACTATTGGCGAGAACATCGCTTACGTCTGCGACAGCAGGGCCTCACTAGACACGCTTGTTCAAAGGGCTTTCGACAATCTCAACGCTTCCCCCGAACATCACGCCAACATGGTGAACGGCCCGTTTACTCATGCCGGAATCGGGGTCTTCCTCGAGGGGAGTTGTCTCTACACCACCCACGTCTTCGTGGGCTAGCTAGGCGGTAGCCGAAGCGACATAGTCGAAATTCTTCCCCTCAATCAGTTCCGCGACGATCACTATCCGCTCGCGCGCCGACCCGATCGGGTGGCAAGCGGTGAGAGTGAGCCAAGCGCCTGAACGATGATCGGTGACCCAGACATCTGTGGGTTTCACAATAAGGATTTCTCGGACAGCGTAGGTGTGAGTCCCAAGAGCGGTATCGACCTCGATCAAATCTCCTGCTTCAAGTTCGTGAACACGACGAAAAGGAGCCCCATAAGTCGATCTGTGGCCGCTGATCACAGAATTCCCGGGCTGGCCCGGATAGGCAGTCCATTCCATGTGGCCCGGCCCTTTCTTCAACTCCTCCACCCCCACACCCTGCAACACAACCGCGTCGACGTCGATAGCTGGGATCCGGATCACTGCCGCTAGTTCCCCAGTCAGAACCGGTTTCTCTGGATACCACGATACGACTCCCCCATCGGAATCATCCGAGAACTCGGGTTCAGGGAGCCCCGCCACACGAGACTCCAAGACTGGGCGCGACACCTCATGGAGACGGGACTGCTCTCGCCGGTTGATGGCATTCGTCCCAACGACATACCCACCTACATATAGAAGGATCATCAACCCCAACCACATCAACGTCCAGCCAGTGATCCGCACCGATCGCATACAGACAGCGTAGAACATCAAACGTGACACACAGATCAAGCCTGCTTCATCTTGTGATAGTTTCCCATCATGTGGATGGCAATAGTCTTGATCACAGCGATGACAGTCGCCCTAGTTCGTGGGGGAAGCCTCATCCACCTCGCGGACATTCGGATGAGTCGCGGTTACCTCTTACTCGTTGCTCTAGCCATCCAATACGCGGCCGTATTCGTACCGGAAGAAGCCAGAGAATGGGGTCTGGCAATGATCCTGTTCTCCTACATCCCCATCCTTGCTGTAACGACCAAAAACCGAAAATCACCTGGGATGATCCTTGCAACGACGGGCGTCCTCATGAACTTCCTGGTAATCGCCCTCAACTCGGGTATGCCGGTACTAAGAGAAGCCGTCGCGGTGGCAGCCGAAGTCGCCGACCCAGATCTCACCTCGCTGGGCTTCAAACACGTCATCCTCGACGCCAACACCGCGCTCCCTTTCCTGGCAGATGTGATCCCTTTCAGAGTGCTGGGAGTCCCCCAAGTGATCTCTTTAGGAGACGTATTCTTGGCGATCGGGTTCGGGATATTCCTCGAATCGGAGCTTCGACGCCCTGTCGGATGGTTCGAACGCTCCAGCCGGAAGAAGAAGCGAGTCAAGTCCTGACCAGGACTTCAGCCAGAGTCCCCTTCCGCTCCAGCACCTTCCGAAGTAAGTCGACGATTTCGGGGTCTACGTCCTCCAAAGACTGCCGATGGAGGATGTCTACGGCCTCCAGAGGCGGCATCCCGCCCTCAATAACGTATTTCACGTATTGACAAACAACATTGACAATTCGAGAAGCTAGCGGCAAGGTCGGGTCGGGGACTCCTCCAGGCGTACGATAAGAATCCCAGAGTCGCTCGACTGCCTGAGCTACCTGCTGCAGAGGTTCCGATTGACGGATGATCTCGGCCCCCCACCGAGCGATATCCGCATCAGTGAATCCCTGTCGAATCACTCCTGGCTCGTTCAGAGTCACCCTTCCGACATCATGCAACAATCCGACCCGTTCGATAAGGAGCGCTTCACTCGGGCTGACTCCCCAGGCCAAAGCCAATTCTCTGGCAAGCTCTGAAGTCCTGGCCGCGTGGCCTCGCGCCGAGTGGCCCGCGACCTCACCTATCTGAGACAGAGCCACCAGAGTCTGATCGTAAGTGATCCGCGCTTCCTGAAACCCCTGAAAGGCAGCATAGGTGAACCCGTAGACCAACAAGGCGAGTCCGGCAGCCCACCATCCGATCCAGTCGAAAGTAATCCCGAAAAGCGCTCCAACGCCAGTGGTTGCCAAGAAGGCATCAAAATCGCTCAGGGACCTTCTCGCCCAGTGGCTCAACTGTCCTGTCACCTTGATCAATACGAGGAGACCGGCCACCAGAGCCTCGACCAAGAATGCGGCCAGAGCCGCCGTCAGGAAACGTGCCGACGGCGCCCAATCGCCGAGGACTTCAATATCTCCCATCCGGTCCAGCACGTAGAGGTAAACAAAGAACGCCGCGGCCGCCCTCAACACCTCAACGATCAGAATCCTCTGATCCGCCCCTCGAAGTATCTGGAACAGACAGAGTATCGCCAACCCGGATATCGTCGCAGCGGCCGCACCAGGATCGTCGAATACTCTCTCGCCGCCGGATGCCATCATCGGTAACGCAGCCACCACTCCGTAGGCGAGTGATCTTTGAAGGAAACCGCGCGTGGGAAGAGAAAGGAATCCTCCCGCTATCACCGCGGCCGACGCTAGCGCCACCCACGTGAGTGGAGTATCCGTTGTCTCAGCGAACCGGGCGACACCGAAGGCGGCTCCTATGAGAGAAGTCAGAGTGATACACCAAACCCACCATTCAGCCTTC
>CAYTVW010000167.1:0-4492 GCA_964441865.1 uncultured Acidimicrobiaceae bacterium | reverse complement strand
GCTGTCGGCGGCTTCTTCGCCTTGAGAAGATTCTCCGTGGCCTCGAATCCACCTGGCGCCGAGAACTCTCCAGGGAAATCAATCGCATCATCGTAAGTGAGGCCCGCCCGCTCCAGAGCGGTAATGAAACCCTCCCGACGATCTTCGGTCACCCTGTTCCCTAAACGGTCCGACATCCCAGAAATCACCCCTATTCGGGTGTGACCGTTCTCGACCAGATGATTGGTCGCCATTGCTGCGCCATGATGGTTGTCAATAAAAACAGCATCCGTCAGAGGGGTCTTGGCCCCCACTAACACCCAAGGAATCTCCAGTGCAAGCGCCTGTGTCGGATTGATAGCGACATCGACCGAGACGAGTCCGTCACATCTCCGCCCCAGAGAACCAAGCAGGACCCTTGCCCGACTCGGCTGGTCGTAAGCAGCAAAGACCACTGTCTCCAGACCTTCGGCAGCTACCACGGCCTCGATCCCTGCCACCATTTGTGACGAATACCAAACGTCAAGAGAAGCGACCAAGACCCCAATGGTCCCAGTCTTTCCAGTGGCGAGACGCGACGCGTTGGGATCGGGCGTGTAACGCAGCCGGTCTGCGACATCCAATACTCGTTTCCGGGTTTGAGGCGCCACGTTGGTGAAACCCCTCATGGCGCGACTCACAGTGGCAAGCGACACGCCCGCCTCTCTGGCAACGTCAGCAATGGTTGGTTTGGACATTTTTCAGTTGAAGACGCTATCACGCGAAAACCGTCAACGTTGTCGAAGAAACAAGATTCCGCGAAATCTCTCCTTCTCGTCCCTATCCATTCAGATAGGGCCCAACACCCCAGCGTCAGAGCCGACGAGCCGCATCCATCCCGCAAGAGACTCAACTGTCTCATGGGCATTGAGCCCACTCGGGTTAGGTATCACCCACAGGCGTGACGGACCCAACTCTATAGGTTGCTTACCCACTATCGCTTTCGGCTCTAGGAAAGCTACCCGGAAAGCTGTGATCCCGGCGACTGCCACCACCGTCGGAGAGACCTCAAGGGCCAAGGTCTCCAACCTTTTCGCACCTTCCCGAAGCTCGTGATCAGCCAGCTCATCTGCGCGAGCGGTAGCCCGGGGAACAAGATTGGTGATTCCGATGCCTCGCTCGATCAAATGAGCCTTCCCCTCGACTGTGATACCAGCTCGATGAGCAACGACCTGAGACACCAATCCAGCCTCGATTAGGGCCGGATAAAAGCGATTCCCCGGATGGCCAAAATGGGTTTGACTCATCACTGTCCACAAACTCGGGTTGATGCCTACAAACAAGAGCCTGCATCCGGGGCCGATCAAGTCAGGGAGAGTCTTACCTCGGAAGGCCTCAAGTTCTTGGCGACGCATTATCCAATTCGGCGGACCATCCGGATATCAACGTGATCGAGGAACGACCCGGGAGGCGGAGACATGTCCTTCCGTTCGGGGTCGGAGTCGAATCGGGCAGCAGCTTCCGCAAACGTTCCCGGACCGTCGTATCCGACCACCCAAGCGAAACGATTGCTCTCGTCGTCTACCCACACTCCCTCGACGGTGAAACCGTGCCGTCTCCGAATCTCAGGAATCGGCTCGAATACTCTCACGAACTCTTCCATCTTCCCGGGTTTCACGTCGTAAACGCGAAGTTGATACTCAGCCATACCCCAAGAATAGGGTGAATCCGCCAGGTATCTCTTGGTCAACGTTGCTTTCTTCGCATGAGTCTTTGAAGGGTCTCAGAATCAGAGACGACTTCGATCGGCTTCTCCGGCTCTTCCTTGCGTCGTTGAATTACCTCTTCCACTCTTCTTTTCTCACGAGCGGTCTCGGTGACCATGGCGGTCTTCCACTCCTCTTTGTCTCCCTCGCCGATCACTAAGCGACGCATTGCCACATCGAGGAGGAAGAGGGCCAGTCCCAACGCGACCAGCCAAGGCCAGATCGAAGTCTCGGCGCGGCCACGAGTAGTAGTCGGTTCGAACAGTGTCTTCGGATCTGGGTCGTACCTTCCACCGGTGATCTCCGCTAGATCCGGTCCAAGAGCAGGGTCGGCCTCGCGGAATGCGAGTTCCTGTTCGTACGACGACACGGCTCCTGAACTCACCACCAGCGTTCCGCCTTCCCCGTCATGAAGCTCAACAGAGACCCAGTAAGCGCCGGAGGTTGAAGCGGGGACTGAACCACTGAACTCTCCAGCTCCCGACCGGCGAAGCGACACCGCTTCGATTCGACCGTCCGGATGTCGAATCCTCGCGACTGCCGCGGCTCCTTCTCCCAGCCCCGGATTCTCCAAACGCACGTTGAGGGTCCCACCATCCACCCAGACCTCTGGCGGGGTCACCCTCCCGGCCGGTAGAACATCTCGGACCACGTCGCCCCAGAACTCGACGTAACCCTCCCAAGTCACCCACCCGGTCGGCCAACGATTGGTCGCGTCGGAAGTCCAGGAAGTCACCCTCCCCAGACCCCGCTGCCAAGTCGCCAGCAAGGGGTCGCCTGCTCCGAGCAGCATCGGGACCGACGCCGATTGTTTCGCCTTGGTAAGAACATATCCGAATAGAGGCGGGGAAGAAGTGAGGTCAGCGGTTATCGGAGAAGCGGGACCGAGCGCCGGGAAGAAGGTTCCCTCGGTGGCCAGGTTCCGGGCAACCGTCAGGGTCTCCTCGACGAAGATCTCAGGGACCGAGTAGATGTCCGCTCCCGGGTAGAAACGTCCACCGCCAATGTCAGCCATTCGCCGCAGCGTCATCCCCGCCCCCTCGCCGGTTCCGAGGACCGAGAGAGTCACGCCTGCATCGGCAATACTCCGAGCGGTCGGGAGGAGGTTGGATTCGTTGGGATCCCATCCATCTGTGAACAAGACAATGTGCCTCAAGGCTCCGTCTACCTCTAGGAGGCGACTCAAGGCCTCGTTTAGCGCAGGGTTGATCTCTGTATCACCCATAGGGAAAAGTCGCCTTAGCGCCTCTTTCGCCGCCTCATCCGACGGTTTCGGGCCAAGGGGGATCACCCATTCGTATCCCGAGGAGAAAGCCAACACCCCGATCTGATCGTTATCTGACAACGCAGCTATCGCCAACTCCGCTCCTGCCCGAGAGATATCGGTCTTGTTGACACCCGAGGTGTGTTGTGAATCGCTGCAGTGACAAGCTGCCATCGAACCGGAAGTATCGATAACCAAGACCTGGGCCACTGGCTGCCTGCGGACCATGTCGTCCGGATTGGAGTCGACAGGGAGAATGGCCTCCAACAGGGTCTTGTGATAGTCGCCGAGACCATAAGACCTGTCACCGCCGACTGTGACCAATCCTCGCCCCAAATCCTCTACGAACGCTCGAAGAGACTCCGCCTCGGAGGCATCAGGCTCGTCAACATTCACCAAGATCACCCCGTCGAATCCGAGGAGGTCGTCAGGAGTGGGGACTGAATACCTCTTCTCAACCAGAATCCCCCCGGCCTCCAAAGCTTCAACAAGGAGATCGGCTTCTCCCTGCTTCCCCTCCACAACGGCCACTCGCGCCGGGCCAAGGACCCGCGTTATCCCTGTCCCCACGTTGTTCCCGGGTTTGGTGTCGAAAGCTGCCTTAACCTCGACTTCAACGGGGAACGGTCCGGAACCTAGAGCCTCAAGTTCCACCCCCACCGTGTTCACGCCGGACCGAAGATTCACGTCCAGATCTAACGTTTGGCCTTCGGCAGTCACCGAGACCATTGCTGGTCCGGCATGATTGGAGCGGAGAGTGATTTCTACCGGGACTCGATCTCCTTCTCTCACCACCGGAGGGAGCCTTACGGACTCAACCAAGACATCGGCCGACCGTGCTTCAGTCGAAGCGATGATGTCTACGGCAATCCCCAGATCGGCCAGTTCACGCGCCACTTCACGAGATATCGGAGTCGTCTCCACGAGGTCGGTGAAAACCACGATTCTCCGGGAGCCTTCCGACGGGAGCAGAGCGCCGGCGGCTCTCAGCGCCCCTCCAAGATCGGTGGCAGTGCTGTCGATCTCAGCCAGAATCTGGACCTGAGTCCGCCCCGTCGCCAAAGAAGAATCGACCTTGAGCTCTCTCCCAAACACCGCAATCGCGGACTTGTCGTCCGGCCGAGCAGCTTCCAGAGCTTCAAGGAGAGAAGCGATCTGTTCATCCCGGGCTTGTGTCCCGATCGAGTCGGAACGGTCCAGCAGGAAGAGAACGGTTCGATCGTCCACGGAACGAACCAACACCGGTTGAGACAGAGCCAAAGACAGAGCCAATACACCACAGATTCGGACAAACACGGCGCGTCGATGTTGGGCCTTGGGGACGGCTCTCACCCCGATCCTGGCCACCCACCACATCAGAAGGCCGATCGGCAAAGCAACCGCGATTGCCCACGGATAGGTGAAAGTCATCCTCGCCTCTTCCTAACAGGACGCTGGTGGCCAACCCACCATTCGAGAACCATGAGGGCAAGCACGACCCCCACCACCCATGGCGCCCACTCAC
>CAYTVW010000166.1:0-4504 GCA_964441865.1 uncultured Acidimicrobiaceae bacterium | reverse complement strand
CCGGCCTTGGTAGCTGATACCTGGACCATGGATTCATCGACACTTCCTTGAGTCGAGTTGACCGCCCTTTGAAGATTTCTAGACCAACGATTTGCCGGACGTGAGACAATGAAAGATTATGCGCGGCCGACATCAGTCTCTCCTTCCAGAGCTACTCCACCCGGAGATCAGCGCAATTGAAGAAGTAGTCGAGCGTTATCAACGAGTAGCGCCTGCCGTAACTCGATTCGCGCGCTCTCTGGCGGAAAACAATTCGCTCCGAGTGGTTTTGGGGACCGAATCGGCAGCATCGGACGACGAAATCGTCTGCGACCCTAGGCTTTTCCAGGCTGCTGCTGGGAGAGAAGCTCCTGTAACCCCCGACGAGGTCGCAATCGCATCAGCCCTTCACGAAGTAATGCACCTGGTGGGGACCAGGCTCGATGAAGTTCGGCCGATCCCCGCGGATTGGCCCGTTGAAGGAGAACGACCCGACGAACCCGTGGATCTGCTGGAAGCGGTCAACAGGGCGGGTGGCCCAATCGCCGAGTTTCTGTTTTTCGCGCTCGAAGACGCCCGCCAAGAACGTCAAGGCCTGAGGGCTTATCCGGGAGCCAGGTCGGTCCTAGCCGACATCTATAACGCCTCGTTCGCCGACGCTGTTCGCCAAGGAGGAAGTCTTGGCCAGTTTGCTCTGGCGTGTTTCATGTTGTGTGGTGGATACGCCGAGAGGGAACGCCTAGAGAAGCGGATTCACGCCGCGGCCGCGGTAGCTCTCGACGACGCCACAGGCATAGTCGAAGAAGCATCAGAGGCAACAGACCCTTGGAAGGTCGCCACACTTTCCTTGGCGTTGGCCGAGATAGCGAGACTCAACCACCTGATCCCTCCCCCAGGAACTGAGCTCACCCCCGCTCAAACCAGGAAATACGAGGCCCACCAAGCGGAACAGGCAAGCGGAGCGGTTGACAGAATGCGTCTCCCCAGCCCGATAGTCCGCGACACCCGCGGATATCAAGAAACCAGAAGGGCTTCACACTCCAAGGCCGGCGTCACCGGCCAGAAAGGCGACTCTGAGATTGCGGCTGACCCCACAACCGATCAACTTTTGCGAGTCTCGGAAGCTCCCACGATCTATCTGCCCACAGGACAGACCGGGAAACTGATTGTGGGACCGGCGCCTCTTTCCTTCTCCAAATTCGCTTCTGAAGGTCGCGAAGCTATGGCAAAAGCCACCGCTGCCTGGTCGATCTCACAACGCCACGTATCCGGAGAACTCTTCCCGTTGTTTGCGGCCAACCAGAGACGCGGTCTGCGAACCGATTTCGACCAGGGCGACATTTCGCCCCATGCTGCCCTATTTATCGGGGCCGGTCTCTACACGAGGATGTATGAACGTCGAGCAGTGCGTACACGCCGAAACTACGCCGTAAGCCTTCTCGTCGATGCTTCGGCTTCGATGCTTCAAGAAAGACCGGGACTCCACGGTCTCAGGTCTTCGTGGAGCATGCCGGCCGCTATTTTGGGCTCTTGGAGACTCGCGAAGCTGTGCGACGAACTCCAGATTGACTTCGAGATTGCTTTGTTCAATCGTTCTTTCGCCGCCCGCGCGGGAGACACTGAGCTCTCCTATTCGCGAACCAAAGGCCAAGCCATCTCAGGTCTGAAGCGGACTCAGGGCAGTAACGCTGAACGCCTCACTACCACGGTCAATCACTATTTGGTGAAACCATTCGATCGACGTTGGCGTGACGCCGAAGACGTACTCGCTGGGATCTTCTACACGGCGTCTTCTCCTTCTTGTGCCTCGATCACGGCCAAGAGATCCCCACACGATTCACCTCCCGTCTCAATGTTTGAGAAGGCCGCCAACGTTGACGAGTACAACTTGGTGCACGCCGCAGAAAGGATGCGTCGTTTCGGAGCAAACCATCGAGTCCTGGTGGTCCTCGCGGATGGAATGACCCGCGGTTCTATCGAAGCCTTGGCCTCGACTGTGAAGACCCTTGAGCACTCTGGCACCACAGTCCTCGGAATCGGGATCGGAGACGATTCTGTGACTCACACCTACTCCCAGCATCAAATCGTTCATTCACCAGATTCCCTCGCTCAAGCGATGGTCGAAGGAGTCAGGTCGACACTCAAGAAAAGTCTCATCCAATGGGGTATGGACACCTGGTGGTCCAGACCGACACGAATACCACGAAAGGACCCCCTCAGTGCCTGAAACAACCAAGTTCGCTGATCCGACAGGAGAAGGCCCGCTGATCGAACTTGAGAAAATCGAGATCCCCCAGGGACTCCCCGATCGCGACCAGCGTATCTCAAAGATCCCTGAGCCTGACCCTCACTACGTCGACTTGGGGATGCTTTACCGTTTTGCTCAGATAGACCGGGTAAGGAGAACCAACCCGGAAGGATTCGTACCGCTTCATATCGCCGTCCGAGGGCACATGGGGACCGGCAAGGACCACGATATCGAACAGTACGCCGCCGCTTTGGGGCTCCCCTACTATCGAATCCCTCTCACCGGTGAAGTCCGCGATGTAACCCTCATCGGTTCAACCAAGCTCCATGGCGATGGAAAGGGTGGGACAGAAAGCCGGTGGGAAGACGGGGATATCACTCGGGCTCTTCGCGGCCCGGCCTTGTTGAACCTCTCCGAACTGAATGCGGCCGGGGCCGAGACCCTCTTCGCTCTTCACGGCCTTCTTGACCGCTACTCGGCCATCGACCTTCCGAACGGCGAGACCGTACGTCTCCGTCCAGATGTCCGGATCTTCGGAACGATGAACCCGACCGACCTCCGCGACTACGCCGGGACACAAACCCTGAATAAGGCCTTCGCAGACCGCTGGCTGATATGGGAGAAGAAATTCCCGAGCCGCCAGCAAGTTGCCCAGATGTTGAACCGTCGCTACCCACATCTTCGTTCCGAATATGTTGAAGCAATCGCGGGCCTCTCCGTGGAGATCAACGCCTCTTTCGAATCAATGGACTCGGTTACTCGCGTCGAGACACCTCTGAGCCTTCGAGCTGTCTTGGATCGACTTCCCACGGGTCTGCGCGTTCACTCCAGACACAAGGACCCGCTCCGCCGGGCCTGGGAAGAATTCGTTCTGCCTCACATCGGCGAATACGACCGGGATCATTACGAAACCGTCTGGAATGCGGTAGTTCGTCGCGGACCAGAAACCAAGCCCTTCCCGGCTTCAGCCGCCTCCGACTAAGGTCTCATCAAATGCGTTCTTATGAACTAGGGAATCCAAAACTAGACGAAAAGATCCAAGAACTCGTCGCGAAAGCATCCCGCAACCCAGGTGGAGATCTGATCGGTGAGATGATCACCACAGCACTCAAGCTTCATCGCGATAACCAGCCTCGAGGGGAGTTGCGACTGATCAACACCGCCCTCAAGGAGATGAGGTATTCATCCCTAGTCTTCTCCAGACACAGTGAGCCAAAGGTCACCATCTTCGGTTCAGCACGCCTTCAGCCGGACGACCCCAACTACCAACTAGCGACCCAGATGGGCGCCGCCATGGCCAAAAGAGGTTGGGGAGTCATCACTGGAGCTGGACCCGGAATCATGGAGGCTGGGAACATTGGAGCTGGAATCGAATCTTCTTACGGGATCAACATTCGTCTCCCCTTCGAAGACCAGGCGAGTCCCCATATCGCCGACGAACGTACGGTCAACCACAAGTACTTCTTCACAAGGAAGCTGGGTTTCGTAAAAGAATCACATGGATTCGTGATCTTTCCCGGCGGTTTCGGAACCCTTGACGAGGCCTTTGAGCTCTTTACACTCGTCCAGACAGGGAAGTCTGATATTCACCCGATCGTCCTGATTGAGGCTCCTGGCACCGAGTATTGGGGTCCTCTCACCAAGTTCATTAGTGAGGTCCTCGTCCCCATGGGCCTTATCAGCCCATCCGATTTGGGTCTTTTCAGATATACCACCGACGTGGAGACTGCGGCCGAAGAGATAACCGGCTTCTACAACAACTACCAGTCACAGCGCTACGTCGATGGACAACTGATTCTCAGACTGGTCCAGGCTCCACCAGCCGGGATTCTCGAAGTCCTCTCAGACGAGTTTTCTGATCTCCTGGTCGACGGCCGGATAACCCAGATCGACCCAACCGAGATCGAATTCCAAGACGGGGATGCCCTCGACCTCGAACGCGTATCCCTTCATTTCGACCGACGACGTTATGGCCGCTTGCGTCTCCTGATTGACCGCCTGAATTCGGTGACTCCGCCCCCTCGCATGGTCGCCGTTCCCACGCCGTTCCCTGTCAGAGAAGACGCCGAAGAGTGGCTCGACCAGGTCTGACAACGACCAAACAGAGCCTCTTGAGGCCTCGACGACCTGAGAGCCCAAAACCGACACTAAAATCTCCTTCGTGCGTGAAATCCTGTCGGACCTGGTTGCGGAGCAGCAATATCTCGACCAGTTTCTCCAAAGGATCCCGCTCAGGGATTGGGAGAAACAGACCCCAGCGCGCTCTTGGACCATCCG
>CAYTVW010000165.1:0-4601 GCA_964441865.1 uncultured Acidimicrobiaceae bacterium | reverse complement strand
CAAGAACGTCACGGTGACTGTCATGAGAGCCCCAGTCCCGGCACTTCCGCTACGAATCCTCCGGCGTCGACCGAGGCAATCGCCTTTTCGAAAACCATCGGATCAAGCCATTTCGGATCCAAATACCGCGGGTACACAGGGAGCCGAGGTTTCAGTTCGAAACCAGCTGATTCTGTACGTGCGGAGAGTTCGTCCAAGTGCGGCCATGGAGCTTCCGGATTCACCCAATCGATAGTCACCGGAGACACTCCACCCCAATCGTTGATCCCCGCCGCCAGCAGGGTTTCGAAGCTGTCTGTCAGATTAGGAGGAACCTGCAGATTCATCTCTACATCCATGATCAGACGGGCGGCAGCGACCACCCTTCGAAAGTATCCCGGTTCAGGCTCTGGCGAGAACCTCATACTGGTGTCCGGTTTGGCCCGGAAATTCTGGACAATCACCTCTTGGATATTCCCAAACCTCGATTGAAGTTGGGATATAGCGCGAAGCGAATCGATTACCTCTTCAGGAGTCTCGCCGATTCCAATCAGAATTCCCGTGGTGAATGGGACAAGGAGCCTGCCGGCGTTTTCCATGGTCGTCACGCGACGACCAGGCTCCTTGTCGGGCGAGAGATGATGTGGCATCCCCGGTTCCATCAACCTCGGGGAGATGTTCTCCAACATCAGCCCCATAGAAGCAGACACCGGTCTGAGAAGTGCGACATCAGGTTCACTAATTATGCCCAGGTTCACATGTGGGAAAAGGGATGTCCGGCCCAGAATCTGGCCAGCTAAATCGGCCACATACGAGACCGTCGACTGGTGTCCTACCCCTTCGAGGAAACGCTCAGCCTCGCTCCAGCGGCTTTCGGGATGGTCACCACAAGTAAGGAGAGCCTCTGTGCAACCAAAAGACTCCCCCGCTCTGGCGATGTCCAAAGCCTCTTGAGCAGAGAGATACCTGCCGCCTTCCTCCGGTGTCTTGGAGAAAGTGCAATAGCCGCAGGCATCCCGACACAGATTCGTCACAGGTATGAATACTTTGCGACTGAAAGTCACGGTCCGACCGTGTCCCTCGTCACGCCTTCTTCGCGCCATATCGAAGAGCAGCTTGGAGTCGGCCCCATCGCGCAAGAAGGCAATCAGATGTTCCCGGTCGTCAAACGCCACGTCGTATCGTCCCGATTCTTAGCTCACGAATTTCGATCCATAGGACCCGCAGAGCGAAGCCTACGACCAAATGGAGAAAAGGACACTCCCATTCAAGACAAGGCAAAGCCGCGCCTTCTCTAGTCCATACTGCTGGTCGCGATGGAATCCCTGCTTTGCCCAACATCTGGGACACGAACAATCTAGGCTCTCATCTCGTGCGGATTCTCGTTGCAACCACCGGGGTACTACCACCCGGCCCGACAGCTCAGATGGTGAAACTTCTTGCCGACGAGTCGCCGGAAGTAACCCTCATGACTGTGATCCAGGTCCCTAGAACCTTCCTCGACTCGCTCGACGATAAGGAACGGAGATCGTTCTTGGACGAAAGCGACCCGACTTCCGCAGAGAATCTTGCCCACGAGTATTTGGAGGAACGCGGACGCCGTTTTGTCGATCCTCTACTTGCCGCCCTCCGTGGCGAGGAGATCGATGCCCAAGTGGAATTCATCGAGGGAGACAATCCTGCAGAAGTGATAGTGGCCGCGGCCGAACACCACAACGCCCAAATCATCATGATGGGAGCAACCCGGAGAATTTTCCAAGACGACGCCTGGACATCGGTCTCAGCTCAGGTGATGGAGAAATCCCCTGTTCCTCTTCTCCTAATCCCCGGAATGCGTTCCGAAGACACTGGGGAGCTTCCTCGAGTCGTCAGCTAGAACCAGACGAATTTCCAGTCTGGGTCAGTCTTCCGTCTCTACGGTTTGAGAACGGAACTGGCTCTCGTGGAGCGTCGCATATAGACCTCCCATAGCTATCAGTTCATCGTTAGTTCCCGATTCGACGAGCCTTCCAGCGTCGAGGACAAGAATCCGGTCTGCAGCGTGAACAGTGGATAACCGATGAGCGATGACGATCGAAGTCCTCTTCTCCATCAGTCTTTCCAGAGCGTCTTGGATGAGAGCTTCTGATCTGGTGTCTAGATGAGATGTGGCCTCGTCGAGTATCAAGATCCTGGGGTCTTTCAGAAGCACCCGGGCTATGGCCAACCTTTGCCGTTCTCCACCAGAGAGACGGTGACCTCGCTCTCCCACCACCGTGTCGTATCCCGCCTCAAGAGAGACAATGAAGTCGTGGATGTTTGCGGAAAGGCAAGCGTCTTCAACTTCTTCGTGGGTAGCGTCAGGCCGGGCGTAGAGAAGATTCGCCCTAATAGTGTCATGGAACAGATAGGTCTCTTGGGTGACAACCCCGACGTTTTCTGCGATAGCCCCCAGCGCAAGGTCTCGGATGTCATGTCCGTCAATCCGGACCACGCCTCGAGTGACGTCGTAGAGCCGAGGAACCAGATATGACACAGTTGTCTTCCCCGCCCCCGATGGCCCCACTAATGCGACCAACATCCCCGGTTCGACCACGAACGAAATGTCTTCGAGCGCCCATTCCCTTGAAGAACGAAACTCCGAAGGACCAGATTCGAACGGCATTATCACACCGCCGCCTCCGCCACCACCGCCCAGACGAAGTCTTTTCACTCCCTCCAAACCCCGGATTCCTTCGTTCCGATAGCTGAACGAAACGTTCTCGAACTCCACCTTCCCGTTCAAACTTGTCAAACGAACCGGATTCTCGATCTCGGCTATCTCGATCGGGAGATCCAGGACTTCGAAGACCCTCTCGAAAGAGACCAGAGACGTCGCGAACTCAACTCTCGAATTAGAGATCGATTGCAGGGGACCGTAGAGCTGGCCGAGCAACGTCGAGAACATCACCACCGTACCGACTGTGATCGTCCCTTTGATCACCATATAACCACCGACCCAGAAAACGAGCGCAGAGCCCACTGCGCTGATCAGACCGAGACCCGCAAAGAACCATCGCCCTATCATCGCTCGCCGTACACCCAGGTCTCGGACTTGACTGGCCTCCAACGCAAAGCGGGTGGCCTCATGATCCCTCCTGTTGAAAAGCTTCACAAGCAGGGCCCCCGATACGTTGAATGTCTCGGCCAGAATCGCCGACATCGAAGCGTTCCGATCCATTTGGGCTTCGGCTACTCGCCGGAGTATTCGCGCCACTCCCCGGGCTGGCAAGACAAAGAGAGGGAAGGCACACAGGGCCACGATGGTGATGAGGACACTGGAGCGCATCATCACCGCCAGAATCACCAAGACGGTGACCACATTCGAGATGATGCTCACGAAAGTCCCGGTTATTGCCTGTTGAGCACCGACCACATCCGAGCTGAGACGAGATATCAGTTCACCTGATCTAGTCATGGTGAAGAACCGAATAGACATGTTTTGAACGTGTTCATAGAGGCTGCATCTCAAATCAAAGATGATGCCCTCGCCTATCCGGGACGACCACCAACGCTGCATGATCCCGACAAGAGAACTCACTACTGGCACCAACAGCATCGCCAACCCGAGCCAGGTAAGAGCCTGCAAATCTTGGTTGGGGATTGCCTCGTCAAGGATGGTTCTGGTCAAGATCGGCGGGATCACGTGCAAGCCGGAGATAAGAAAGATCGTCGCCAGAATCCCGGTCAAACCCCATCTGTAGGAGGCGGCATATGACCAGACCCGTCGCAAAAGATTACGGTCGATCTTCCCACGCGCCTCATCACTGTCGAATTTGAGGTAGTTGTTCCAACCTCCAGAATGAAACAAGCGTGGCTCCAATAGCTAACTGAGCCAGCCTAATCGTCCTCCGGCTATCACTCGCTCGGTTCTTCGAGAGGAGGGACTCCCAGAGCTTCAAGCTCTTCGGAAATCAGATTTCTGAGAGGAGCGGCCGTCTCAATCATCTCGCTCGCCAGAGTCGGATCGACAACTCTTAAGAAAAGGCGATACCGGTAATCTCCGATCTCCCAGACCCATACAGCCCCGTCGGCCTGTTGGATCTGAAGAACGATCCCAACATTGGTCTCGAACTCAGAGCAAACGTCTCCTTGAGCGTTCGTCGAACAAGCGGGGGGAACCGCCCCTCTTCTCTCTACAAAGAAGGTTCCGGCCTGTCCAACCGTTCTCGATTGCGTATAAGGTTCGACCAGCCAGAAGCCGAAGGCCGCTACCTCTTCCTCAGAAAGGCGGTTCTGATCCAAGATCAGCTGGCTCGAAACATGTGTCACTCCGACTGGGAGAATCGAAGGAAACATCAACCCTGGGAGAGCTAGAGATATTTCGAAACGCGACGCCTGAATCATCTTGTCGGTCGTACGAGCCCGATCAGCGACCGCACGAACCGCCCCGGCGGATGATTGGTCGGTTGGGACGCCGAACTCGTCATTGGACCAGACCAGATCCCCGACCGGGACCGGAGCAGGGAGCGTGGTCGTCGTAGTGGTGGTGGTTGTCGGTTCCGTCGTAGGAAGGGGGACCTCTATCCAGGCCCCCATGCTCTCAGCCATGTCAACCGGAGAACAAGCTGCAATTGCCACGGCAATTGAAGCCACCATGATTC
>CAYTVW010000164.1:0-4607 GCA_964441865.1 uncultured Acidimicrobiaceae bacterium | reverse complement strand
CGTGAGGATTGGGGTGAAATTTGCGGTGTATCCGACTCCGTCAAGGAGGACCGTTGGAGAAGTCACGGAACGCGAGTGTAGAAGCGATTAAGGGGTACACATCCCCGAGCTGAGTAACCGGAGACATTCGACTGAAAGCTGAGGATTCGCCGCCAGTCAGTCTTGGGAATTCGGGAACGGGTCGAAACAATGTTGGTCAGGCAGCTGGGTCTTGACTGGAGCCGTTCTGTGGGTCTCGGTCGGTCTCTTCGATGGCGTCGAGACGAAGCTGGTTCTTGCACCACTCTTCGTAGGCGAGTTCACAATGGGGCGAACAGAACTCTTCCCCGGGAAGGATCAGGCCTCCGTCCCAAAGGCATCTCGTGTATGTGCGACGCAGCCATGCCGGGTCGTAGATATGGCGAGTGTCAGGGACGGTCCTTCATCTTTTTTTCTCCTTGGCAGAAGGTTAGGCGTCGAAAGGCTTGATGTGAAGCAATAGGCTGAGTGAAGTCTCAATCAGCCCCCGTGGTCTTTTCGGCATCTGAGATCAATGACTGATCGACTTCGGGTGCTTGTGGGAGGGAGGGGTGCCACCACTTGAGCAAGGCGAGTCCTAGGAGCATGGCTCCGATCGATACCCAACCATTGCGACTCAGACCTAGGAAACGGAATGTCGTATCGGTCCGGATTAGTTCAAGGAGGAATCGCATTGCGCTGTAACCGATGAGGTAGAGAGCGATGAGGCGTCCGCGTATCGATGGGAATTTCCTTTCGATACGGAAGAGAACGAAGGCCAGGGCAATGTTCCAAAGAGATTCATAAAGGAATGTGGGGTGGACTGGTGAGGGCTCTCGATCGATTACGAGTCCCCACGGAAGATCGGTGGGAGTCCCATACAACTCCTGGTTGAAGTAGTTCCCCCAGCGGCCTATAGCTTGGGCTATCGGGAGTCCCGGGATCACCGAATCGATCAGCAGAGGAGCGCTGAGTCCGTGGCGGCGACACAACCAGATGAGGGTGATAGCTCCGACGAGGAGACCCCCGAAAATGGCAAGGCCGCCTTCCCATATGGCGATCACCTTCCAGGGCTCTTCTGAGAACGAACCCAAGTGAGTGGAGACGTAGGCTAGGCGAGCCCCCAGAAAACCGAACAACACCATTCGAACCAGGATCTTCTCGACCAAGGCCGGGTCCATGCCCCTCTTCTCGGCCCGAACCATGGCAATTTTGAAGGCCACAGCGACACCGGTAGCGACCAAGAGGCCGTAAGCGGTGAGGCGGAGTGGCCCAATATGGATTGAGTTTCTCGACGGGGACGGGATGGTGGCAAGCGATCCCGAGATCGAAGCAAGGGATTTCGCAACAAGGATAGAAAGAGTCATTTGGATTCTCCGGATTCTACTCGGTGGAGGTCAACGAGCCGTATCGCCAACAAAAACCTGGGGGTCGACGAATCGAAGGAGCGAGTCATTTCTCACGATCCGCAAGCACTTCCATAATCAATGCCGGATCGATGTTCCGTTCGGCAGCGAGGACCAGAAGGTGGTAGATGACATCGGCCATCTCTTCGGCTACTCGCCGATCGGTCGCTTTCCCCAAGGAGTGGTCTTTGGCGGCCATTAAGACCTCCACGGCTTCTTCAGAGAGCTTCCGAGAGGGAAGGTCGGGGCCTTCCTCAATTAGGCGAACGGTATACGATCCCTCCGGTCGTTCAGCTGCACGTTGAGAGATCACGGACCAGAGATTCTCCAAACGGGCAAACCCAGAATCGTTGACTTGCCCCCAGCAGGTGTCCGATCCCGTGTGGCATGTAGGCCCTTTCGGACGAGCAATGACGAGGAGTGTGTCGGAATCGCAGTCGGGGAGGATCTCAACCAGTTCGAGGGTATTCCCACTAGTTTCCCCTTTCTCCCACAACTGTTGGCGGCGACGAGACCAGAACGTGACTCGGCCTGTCTCCAGAGTGGTGGCCAGTGATTCTGCATTCATGTAGCCCATCATCAGAACACGGCGAGTCGCAAAGTCTTGAACAATCGCCGGTATCAGGCCGTCTTGATTGAACACGAGGTCTGAGAGATTCACTCCGACCTCCGGACGGGGATACCGGACTCAGCCATAGCCTGTTTTAGGGCGGAGATCTCTATCTGTCGACGGTGGAATACCGATGCGGCGAGGACAGCATCGGCCTTAGCCTGAAGAACCACGTCGATACAGTGTTGGATGGTCCCGGCACCTCCCGAGGCAATAACTGGGACTTCCACCGCATCGACAATCGATTTCGTCAACTCGATGTCGAACCCGTTCTGAGTCCCGTCGGCGTCCATAGAAGTGAGGAGGATTTCGCCAGCCCCCAATTCGACGCCCTTCTTCGCCCACTCAATAGCGTCGAGGCCTGTCGGTTCGCGTCCGCCGGTCACTACTACTTCAAAGGTGTTTTCGGGTGTGCGACGGGCGTCGATCGCGAGGACTACACACTGACTCCCGAAACGCTTGGCACAATCGGAGATCAGTTCAGGGTTCCGGACTGCCGCCGTGTTGATCCCCACCTTGTCGGCTCCCGCTCGCAGGGTGGCTTTCATCTCGTCGGGCGTTCTCACACCGCCGCCCACGGTAAGGGGGACAAAGACGTTCTCGGCGGTTCTCTTGACGGTGTCGAGAAGGGTGGCGCGACCCTCATGAGTAGCGGAGATATCGAGATATGTGATCTCGTCTGCTCCCTCTTCCGCATATCGCGCGGCGAGTTCAACAGGATCTCCCTCATCTTTGAGGTTAACGAAATTCACTCCCTTCACGACCCTCCCATTGAGGACGTCGAGACAAGGGATTATTCGGACTCGTACGGTCATTCTGATGCCTTCCTACATTCGTTTACGAAATTGGCGAGTATCTGCGTCCCGGTTGTTCCGGAGCGTTCAGGGTGAAACTGGACTCCGGTGATTGAACCCGATCTCACGGCCGCCACGAAGTCTTGTCCGTGGTTGGATGTGGCGACTACGCACGACCGGTCGGTTGGAACAGGGGCGTAGGAATGAACAAAATAGACCTCTGGAGAGGAGCCGATTCCCTCTAGAAGAGGATCTGGTCGTTTGAGTTCCAACTCGTTCCATCCGATGTGGGGAAGCCGGGGAGGGTCCAGGAGTCTCCGTACTCTCCCTTTGATTAGGTCCAAACCCGGAGCGTTGTCTTCATCGGACCCTTCGAAGAGGACTTGCATCCCGACGCAGATCCCCAGCATGGGGGTTGTTGGTCTGCGAAGTTCTTCTTCCAGCCCGGCTTTTCGGATCCCGTCCATGACATGAGCTGTCGCTCCCACGCCTGGGAGGACAATCCCAGAAACGCCCGATAAATCAACGGGCTGGGTTGCCCAGACCACCTCTGAACCGGCGCGACGAAGTGCCTGGGCGATTGAGACAAGATTCCCTGCACCGTGGTCGACAAGCGCCAGCTTCACAGAACCCCTTTAGTCGAAGCGACTCCTTTGCGTCGGGGGTCGGCTTCGACGGCGGACCTGAGAGCGCGTGCTAGAGCCTTGAATGCTGCTTCAGCAATGTGGTGGTCGTTCGACCCCGTGGACGAGATATGGAGCGTGATCCCGGCGGTCCGAGCGAATGACTCCAAAGCGTGCGGGATGTTCTGGGTTGAACAGTTCCCGATCATCGGCTGACGGAACGGAAGATCGATCACCGAATAGGCGCGACCGGATAGATCCACAGCGCAGGTGGCAAGGGCCTCATCCATCGGGATAGCGGCGTCGCCAAAACGCTGGATCCCCGCCTTGTCTCCTAGGGCTTCGGAGAGGGCTTGCCCCAGAGCGAGAGCGGTGTCCTCGACACTGTGGTGGTCGTCGATTATGAGATCTCCGACGCATCGGATTTCGAGATCAAACAGAGCGTGGGAGCCGAGAGACGTCAGGAGGTGGTCGAAGAAGCCGACCCCCGTCTCAACACTGACACGGCCTTCACCGTCGAGGTCGAGTTTGACCGAGACTTCGGTTTCTCGGGTTTTCCGGTTGACGCTGGATTTCCTGTTCATTGTCGTGATTCCTTGTTGTCGAATTCGATTCTCATCTCTGCGGCCAGGCGGTGGGCAGTGAGCCCTTCGGCAGTGGCGAGAGCGGAGATGATGGGGGCGAGGTTTCGGAGGCCTTCCCTGTTGATGCGTTGCTCCTGCCTCCAAGACCCAAAGTCGTCGATGGATAGTGGTCCGCAAGCAGCGGCCAGTCCACCGGTCGGGAGGACATGGTTAGCGCCGGACGCGTAGTCTCCCGCAGACTCAGGAGCCCACCGACCGACATACACAGACCCCGCGGCGGTGATCTTCTTGGAGTCGGATTCCGGGTCTGAGGTCATGATTGTCACGTGTTCCCCGGCGTACTCGTTGGTAATCGCGACAGATGTGGAGTGGTCGGGGGTGACGATTGCCATACCGTGTTCGGTGAGTGCTTGTTCCAGAATCTCAGCTCGATCGAGGGTCGAAAGTAGTCGATCTAGTTCAATCTCCACTCGGTCGGGGAGAGTCGGATCCGAAGTCACCAAGAGAGCCGGAGAATCCGGGCCATGTTCGGCCTGCGAGAGGAGATCGACTGCTACCAGTCGGGGATCAGAAGTGTCGTCGGTGAGGACGAC
>CAYTVW010000163.1:0-4644 GCA_964441865.1 uncultured Acidimicrobiaceae bacterium | reverse complement strand
AGTCACGAAGACAAAGCCGACGACGGATTGATAAGTGTTCGGGTTCGATCCTTGGGTTCCCTGCAAGAGAGGTTCGAGATACCAAATCCATGTCAGAGCGAGCATGGCGATGGTTCCAGCCGTGATGTCGAGGGCGAGACGGGATTTGGCTGGTCCGGTCCGAGCTCCATGGGGGATGAAGAAGGCTCCGATTATCACCATAACCTGGGCTACATACCAGACGAAGTTGGTCCAAGAAGGGAAGCCGTCCAGGCCGACCGGGGCACCGGAGACGACGTCTCCGATGTTGGAGACCATCCTGAGCAGGGGGACCGTCATAAGGACGATCCAAGCGCGGCTGGCAACTGACCAACCGTTTCGCCAAGGCCTCACCAGGAAGAGCATTAGGGCAGCGACAACCGCGTCTATTCCGAGAAGTCCGACAGTGGCAGTCAGATTGGAGAGCGAAACGAAGAATGGTGTCACGGCGAAGAAAACGAGACTGGCCAGAAGCCCAGACCACAACAACTGCTTTCGTCTCTCCTCAGACATGTAGTGCCTAATCGGCAGAAAAGGCAGAAAAGTCAAGTTGCCAAGTCTGATTTGAAAAGATTTTTCATCTTGGTGGCATTGTCCGAACCTGCTTGTCTGAACGCCCCTCTTGACGCCGCGCGCGGCCTGTGTAATGATCACATTGATGTAATTACAAACGTGTATTCCGGCTTGAGGGCAGGATCGGCACGAGAAGTCGTCGAGCCGTCCATCCATCTTGAAGGAATCGCTGTCTGGAGTTGCATGTCGGACCTGAAAGGGTCTGGCCCGATCGGAAGAAGAGTCGTCTCGGAGTGTCGAGGCGGAATCGGAATCCGAATCGGGGTTTGGGATACGTGTAGTCAGTTCCAAGTGAGGCGAAGAAATGCAAGGCACACTGATTGAGGCTCTCGCTCTGGACCAACTCTCGTGGCAGGACTACGCCAATTGTCGCGGGGCCGATGCTGACCTGTTCTTCCCGGAACGGGGGGCGTCGACTCGCAAGGCGAAGGCGATCTGCGCGCAATGTGAAGTGCGTTCAAAATGCCTCGAGTTCGCTATAAGAGAAGGGGAGAAGTTCGGTATTTGGGGAGGGATGTCCGAGAGAGAACGGCGGCGCGTCCGGCGTGATCGACTCGTTGCCATCCGTCGAGCCAGCTAACAAGTCGAGTAGAAGAACCCTTTTGGATGCCAATCCGGGGCGTAGACTCTGGATCGGCCATTTCGCTCACGACATCAGGATCAAACGTGCCAGTTATCGCTCAAGCCGCAGAGAGCGCCGAGAATCCCAACCTTGGCGGTCCTTTGCTCTTCCTAGCCGTGGTATTGGGGCTTTTCGCGTACGTAATGCAGAAGAGACGCGAGAAGCTCGCGGAAGAGGTCGGATTCGACCTCAAAGAGAAGAAAGTCCGGAAGGGGCCTCGAAATCTCCCGTTACCTCCGCCGCCACCTCCGATTGAGGTCCGCCCGCGACTGATCGATGTGGTGATTGACGAGACCGAAGCCCGAGTCGCTTTTGCGGCGGCCCCGCCTCCGGAACCCGACGAGATTTTCACCGAGATGCTTGTGAACGAGGGGATGGAAGCTCTTCGAGACCGCCAGAATTCCTCGCTATTTGCGGGTGTGACTTCTGTCGTTGTCCTAGCGGAACATGGCGGTTCTCGGACACAAGTTGCTCGGGTCAGTCTTGAGACTCCCGGCCTCCTCCCGCCGCGTTCGGTGTTCCCTTCGATTCTTGATTTGACTCACATCGCTCTTGATCCGATCGACATCGTCTTTGAACGCGGCCTGGATTCCTCCGAGGATCTGGGTACCAACGGTGTTGCCGCTGATCTACGGCTTCCTCGCGCTGTGGAAACCGTCTTGAGAGCCCAAGGGATCGATCCTCTCTGCGAAGACGTTGGAGACCTGATCATCGGAATCCTTCCTTCTATCGGATACAAGATTGAAGACGGTCCAGTCCCCGGGGTCTACATAGCTCAGAAACACGGGAGCCGCACTCACCTGCAATTGGTTCCTTCGGATGCGGATGGGGATTCGGTCCTAGACGCCGACACGATGAGCCGTTTCGCGTTCGAGTTCCAGATGTCGCAATGCGAGCGTGGCTTGCTGATCACTGGTCGGAGATCATCGCCCGAAACCGCCGATCGTGAGCGGAGAGAACCCCGAATTCGGTTCTTGACGGTTGAGAGAATTCAAGGATTTCTGGATGGGATGGGTTTGAGTTGAGAGCGGAATAGGAAACTTTTCAGTGCTCTAGGGCGTCAAACCAACGTGCAAACCGTCGAGGGGACTCCCTTAAGTATGCGCTCCGCTGGAGAATGCGATCGGTACGGTGGAAAAAGAGGCTTTGGGTGCCCGCCGATTAGGTGTCGATTTTCGCATTTCGAAAATCGTGGCAATAGCAGGCGGACTCCCCACGTTGGCCGTCTTCTCTTGGGGATACGAGAGGACTTTCCGCAAGGGGGTCGACGAATTGAATCGGGAAGGCAAGGTTTGGACGTATTTCGCGTAATGTTCTCGTTTCCGGGGAACTTTCTCTCTCCTGGGTACGTTCACGGAGGTGAGGCCAGATGACAGAGGATCATCGGCTGACCTGGGAAGATGTGGCGCGGAGTCATGGCAGAAAGATCTACAATTTTGCATATCGCCTATGCGGGAATCCTGACGATGCCTCTGATCTGGTGCAGGAAGTCCTCTTGCGCGTCAGAAAGGGCTTGGAGCAGTATCAGCCGGGTTCGTTCGACGGGTGGCTCTGGAGGATTACACGGAACGCTTTCCTTGACGATATTCGACGACGAAAACGGCGCCCTTCGACCGTTGCCCTTGATCTGGAGGACCGAATCATCCAGGGGAGTTCGCCACCGCCCGATGAGGTCCTCGCGTCGGTCCGGTTGGGGGAGGATGTGCAGAAAGCACTTATCGATCTCCCGTTCGAATTCCGGGAGGCGGTCGTAATGTGTGACGTCATCGGTCTCGCCTACGAAGAGATTGCCGCCGCCGTGGGAGCGCCAATCGGAACCGTCCGGTCTCGAATTCACCGTGGTCGGCGGATGCTCAGGGAGAGACTGGTATGAGTAAGCATCCCGAAGAGGCACTCTCCGCTTATCTTGATGGTGAACTCTCGATTCCTGAGCAGAAGGATCTTGTGGAGCATCTGGCTGGCTGCGAGTCATGCCGCCAGGTCCTCGAAGATGTGGCTTTTGCCCGTTCGGCTCTGCGTTCTCTCCCGACGATCGAACTCCCCCCTGGCTTGATCGGTGTGGCCCCGCGGAACGTGATACCGATTCGACATCACCGGGTGGCGTGGGCTTCGGCCGCGGCAGCCGCGGCGCTGATTGCTGGGGTGACCTACGCAAGCCTTTCGACTCCCAGTCATCTTGAGTTGACCCCCGGGCAGCTCGGCGAAGTATGGGGCGCGGTATCTGAAGACGGTGTTATCGAGATCCCCACCAGAATCGTTGTTCCCCCGATCGAGGAAACGCCATGAAACGGGCTCTCGTTCTCGGACTGATCGGACTCGTGATTCTGGTCCCTAGCGCGGTCTTCGCTCAAGACCTGGGCGGACTGCTAGAAGATGCCCAGAACGCTGAGTTCGAAGGCGAACAAGTGATCTCTTGCATTACCCCTGATGGGCCAAGGGATGTGATCGTCAAGATTCAACAATCTGACGGATTGGTGAGGATTTCACCAGTCGGCGGCGGCGAAGCGGTGGCTGGAGCAGGAGCGACCGTCCCGGATTTTTCGAATGAGTCCGGTGAGATTGTCGGTTCCTACGAGGCGCGCCTGAAACAGCAGACTCTTTTCTTGGGACGGGCCGCGACCGAATATGAGGTTTTTGACGCGTCAGGGTTCCGGCGAGCGAAGATGGTGTTTGACCATCCCACCGGAGCACTGATGCTCTCGGAGATATACAACTCGGACGGTGCCGTCTATTGCGTGACGAGGATGATCGCTTTCAGCCCGGGGGCTTCAATTGAGTCCTCTTGGGCCTCAACGGGGTCTCCGTCACTGGTCATCGAAGAATCCGAAAGACGTTTTCCCGAGGCCGTTGCAGGGTTCGAACTCCGCGCCGAATTCGTCTGGGAGGATGGCGGCGTCCTGGGATATTTCTCGGACGGCCTGTTTTCATTCACCCTGCTCGCTTCAGAGAGGCCGGTGACTCTTGCGGCTGGCGATGTGTCGAGAGTTCAAACAGATGCCGGAGACTATCTGAGGTGGTATGGGGCCGGCCAGGTCATGTATGTCTGGGAGGCCTCGGATGGGGGCTACGCCCTATTGGGCGATCTCCCTGTTGACCTCCAACAGTCGGTCCTTGACGAGCTTCCGGCGCCTTGGCAGCCGAGCCTCTTCCGGCGGATCCTAAGAAACTGGTTCGGGTAGCAGCAGAACCCTTGGGTCAGGATCAGGAGCGCTTCTTTGCCCAGATCCTCGGCCGGATGGTCGGGTGGCGGTCTACTCGAAATCGTCTAGGAGAACTCGAGCCGCCCAACCGACTGGGTCTCCC
The DNA here is from genome assembly GCA_964441865.1 of uncultured Acidimicrobiaceae bacterium. Taxonomy (GTDB): domain Bacteria; phylum Actinomycetota; class Acidimicrobiia; order Spongiisociales; family ZC4RG35; genus CAYTVW01. The sequence continues at coordinate 128 of CAYTVW010000163.1, read as the reverse complement.
ATTTCGGAAGCCAGGGGAAGACTGTTGGGGTGTCTCCACACTTTGATGAAGGCCTCGGGTCCGAATCTCGACTCGATCTCGCGGCAAAACTGGATTCCCTCTTGGATACGCGGGCCTTCCAGAAAGGT
>CAYTVW010000162.1:0-4667 GCA_964441865.1 uncultured Acidimicrobiaceae bacterium | reverse complement strand
CCAAACGCTGCTTTTCTCCGCGACTCTCGACGGTGATACTGCGGTTTTGTCGCAGCGCTATCAGCATGACCCGGTCAGACACGAGGTCGGAGCCGACGCTCAAGATGCTGGAACCGCTCGCCACCACTTCTGGAAGGTCTCTTTGAACGACCGCGTCGACTGTGTTGCCGATTTGGTTTCCAAGTTCTCGTCCACTCTGGTTTTCACCCGCACCCGGCATGGAGCTGATCGTCTCGCTAAACAGCTCAGTAATGCTGGTCTCCATGCAATAGCCATCCATGGTGGGCTCTCGCAGAGCCGCCGTGATCGGGCTATGCGTGATTTCTCACGCGGCAACGCAGGCGCTTTGGTCGCCACCGATGTAGCCGCTCGCGGAATCCATGTGGATGGGGTGGAATGCGTCGTTCACTTCGATCCGCCGGAAGACCACAAGACCTATCTCCATCGCTCCGGCCGAACTGCTAGAGCTGGCGCCAGCGGACACGTCGTGTCGATGGTTCTCTCAGAACAGGCTCGTGACAGTCGCCGCCTCCAAGATGACCTGGGCCTCCGTAACGGTGTCAACGAGCCGTCAATGGATGATCTTCATGAAGGGGGCGGAGAGATCCTCGGTCCCCGTCAGGAAGAAACCTCTTCAGGTCGGTCGACATCCCGGCGTTCTCCTTCGCGGAGGAGTTCTTCTCAGCGATCTGGCTCAAGGTCTTCGACCGGACGTGGTCGAACTCCCCGCGGCTATCAAGGTAGTAGTCGTTCTTCCGATTCTCGGCCCGATAGCGGATCACGCTTCGAGCGCCGCGTTGAAGACGACCGAGTCCCCGTCGGCGTTCGTTCGTCGGGTCCGTCTCGTTCTGGACGCGGGACAAATCCGGGTCGATCCCGGACCGCCGACCGCAACGGATCTCGCGACGGTAACCGAGGTTCTTTCAGGAAAAACGAAGCAGAGGGGAATAGCCGCAGGTTCGGGAGGACCGAAGCGAACGGGAACACCCGCAGCTACGGTACGACTGAGGCAAACGGGAATACTCACAGTTTCGGCAGGCCGGAAGTCGATGGAAACCGGGAATTCCGTGGCAATGGCTCCGGTCGTCCCGCCCGAACTCACGAGAGTGGCGGCCGTTCCGGTCGTCCCGCCCGAAACACCTCGTCACAACGTCGCTGGAACTGACACAGTGCTCTGAAGCCTCCGGCCTAAGCCGGGGGCTTCAAATCTGGGAAGACCTCCGGCTTCTCCTCGTTTGGCCAGGTGCCACCTGCTTCTCCCAACATCGACCCTAGGAGCAGCCCTCCCGCAAAGCCGATCCTGACTTCCGCTGGTTGCCCGACAAATCGAGATTCAGATTGGTGTCACTGGCCGTCAATGACCATTTCGCAGCGCTCCCAAGCGACCTCGTTGATCCTGTCGAATCCGGCTCCGCCAGTTTCGACCCACTCCGCGATTTCCTCCGGGGCTACGCCGCCCCCGAACATTGCGTTGAGAGCAGCAACGACTTCATCTCCGGTTCTTGATCCCCGGGCAGCGTCAGCCAAGAATTGGAATTGGGCAGCGACTAACTCACGAATTGCATCAACGTCGTCCGCCAAAGCAGGATCGATCACACCCAACTCCTTGTATGCGGCATCCATCTCGACCGCCAAAACCTCCAGCTCATCAGCCGAATCTGACAAAGCAGACAGTGCGGCCGGACTCAACTCTCCGTCCGCGGCAAAAGCCGCCGCCAGTCCCATGGAGTCCACCGGAAGCGACGACTCGAATACCACCCGATCGGCCTCTTCGATCGCCTCGCAGAAGGCTTCAACATCAACCTCACCGCTCCCTGAACACCCGACCAACAACAACCCCGCCAAGACCAACCTCGCCAAACTCACCATCGCCGTCTCCTTCTTCCTAGTTGTTGACTGGTGGATTGTGTCGATTCTCTGACCAGCATTACGGGTTTCGAGTGCACGCTCCGGGAGTCCCAGACACCGTCACACGCCGACACCAAGATACCCACACACCGATGGCCCCCGCCGGCCAAACAAACTCCATCTTGCGCGAAACGCTGGGCGGAGTGATCGCCACCTATCAGAGCGGTATACAGATCCCCCGCAATCACACGAAAGACCCCGATCATTCTTCGCAAACCAATACTCGGCGAGGAGGCCCCGACGGGAATCACCTCATAAGCAAACAAGGACTCTCAACTCTTCGGGTGCGAATCGAAGAACTCCCAAATCATTTCTGATGCCTCGATCGTCTGTGTTGGATTATCGGACCATGGCCAACCTTTTTCGCCGCCAGGCCACGAATGCCCCCCGCCAATCACTGTGTATAGCTCCACCGACGTTGATCCAACGCAGTCTGACCAGCTCTCGTGGCGGATGTCCTCGAATGATTCTTCCCGTGGCTGAAGGTTGCAGTTGTTGGACGACAACCACGAATCCACCGAATCTTCCACCGAGGCGAAGTCAGTGTCGACCAGAGAATTCGCGCCTCTCCCGCCCGAATATGGAACGGTCTGGTCGTCGGTGCCGTGGAACATGATGACCGAGATGGGCTCGGCCGGGTTGCATCCTGGAAAGTTGAGTGTCCCGGCCACAGGGGCGACCGCCGCGAACAGGTCGGATGCCTCACAAGCCAGTCGATGCGAAAGCATCCCTCCGTTAGACATCCCTGTTGCGTAAACCCGGCTGACATCCACATCCACCATGGACTGAACATCCCCTACGACTGCCCGCACGAACCCCACGTCGTCGACATCCTTGCCGTTCGCGAACCCACAGCAGGTTCCGCCGTTCCACGTGAGGAATACGTCCTCCTCAAGAGGCCCTGTCCCATTCGGGTAGATGACGAGGAAACCATTGGCGTCGGCCACGTCGTTGAATCCGGTCGAACCGACTGCGCTTTCGGCATTCCCTGTGCCACCGTGAAAAACGAACACGAGCGGTACCGGCCTAGACCAGTCGACAGACGCAGGGACCAACAGAATGTAGCTCCGATCCAAACCATCATGAGTGAGCGGGTGCCTGCTCTCGCCTTCAGAGAGTATTCGGCCCGGTGTTGTTGAAGTCGAAGGCTTGTCTCCTCCTCCGCATCCACTCGCCACCACGGCCAGGACTCCCCAAACAGCCAGCAGCCTTCTCCTGTAACCCATTCCTGCTCCTTCTCGCCAGAAAGGCTCGAGTTTTCGGGATTTCCCGGGTTTCCGGCCTATCCACAAATCCCAACACCGTCAACCTAGTCCAGCCAATGATCTTGTTCTTGCTTCCACCGGAATGCGAAGGATGTATCCTCTCTGATCATGCGTCGTCCGATCGCTTTCATTCTCGGGTTCGTCTCAGTCTTGGTTGGCGGAATCTCCACCACAGTCTTCTTCCTCGGAGATTCTGAGAACGGACTAGCTGACGCTCCGCAACTCGCCGAGATCGATGTTCCCAGCGCACCCACCACCCAAGCCTTGGTTTGGTCAACCGAGGATATGTGGAAGCCCGACTATGTTGACGGATCCAGCCAACCCGCAATTATTGGTGTAGCTGATGTGTCTGGAGAGCCAGAAGATCCGGACGAAGTCGCCCCACCTTTCGGAGAAGGTTACGCCAAGGGCGAGGATTGGGACGAAGACGAGGTTTTTGACTGGCCAAGCGTTATTACCTGGAATCCAGGCGAGTGCGTCCATCCGGGCCCCCCTCTGACGATCGCTTTTCCTGCTGATGGTCAGGTGTTCACAGACACTAATGCATTGCTTGTTTCGGGTTACTCGGATCCCGGCACTGTTGTCCAAGTCCAGAGAGTCTCCGGCATTCACTACAACGATTCTGTCGCAAATGCGAATGGGCATTGGATAGTACCCTTAGAGATTTATCCTGGCATCAACGATATTGTCGTGACTGCCTTTGAGAATGACAACGAAATCGGTTTCTGCACAAAGAAGTACTTCAGCGTCAGTTACGAAGGTCCCGTCAGTGAGTGGGATGTGATCCCAATTGAATGGGAAGATTACAGATATTCGGGGTACGAGAACTGGATCGAGCTGAGAGTCGTGTCAGAGGAGGGAGACCAAATCAGTATCACGTCTCCGTATGGTTCGGCTTCCGGGACAATCAAGGATGGGGAGGTTGTGCTGAGAGTAGATTTCTCAGGCAACGCCTTGCTCGAAAAATTCTTCGTGGAGGTGCATGATCAGAGGGGTCGAGGAGGTGGCTTTTCTTGGCGCTGGGGAAGAAGCAGTCCTTGGTCAGCGACCCAGGAAAGCTATCAAGGGTCGGTGTCCTGGAACGGCCTGATCAGCGACGAGTCGAGCACCAATTTCCAGATACATGGTGATGCTGGGGAGCGAGTGGTTGCCCAGTCCGAGTGGGGATATGGAGAGGTCGTCCTCGACAATTCGGGTTACGGATACCTCTGGTTCGAGGTGAACGAAGGCACGCCAGCGCGCATAATCCCGATCACCCTGATCTACAAAGGCCAAGCGATGGGCGAATACTCGTTCGACTGGCATCCAGCGGTCTACGGTTTTGGTTTTTGGTCTCTCGATCCAGAGACCGCGGTGGAGGGTTCCTGTACGGTCTGGGTAAGAGCTGTCGGAACGCCGGGTGCGACCGTATCCATCGTCGCCAACTACGGAGGTGGAACTACCGAAACCAAGTCGCTCGTAGTGGAAGATGACTGTGAGGTTTCCGGTTACATC
>CAYTVW010000161.1:1775-4676 GCA_964441865.1 uncultured Acidimicrobiaceae bacterium | reverse complement strand
CTGCGTCTCGACGTCGAAGCGAATCATCTCGAAGTCAATGGTGATCGGGAGGATCTCCGATCGGCGATTGTCAACATCATCGAGAACGGATTGAAGTTCACCGCACCGAACGGGAAGGTTCAGGTTACTGTCGATGCCGTCGATTCCGCAGCGGTGATTGAGGTTGCAGATACGGGTATTGGGATACCTCCGGAAGAATGCGGGAGAGTGTTCGAGGATTTCTACCGAGCAACCAACGCTCAGGGAGCACAAATGCCGGGGACCGGTCTGGGACTCTCAATCGCCGATTCGGTCGTCAAACGTCACGGCGGCAAGATAACAGTCGAGTCGGAAGTGAATAGAGGAAGCACTTTCCGAATTGTGATCCCGGCCACAAACTAGGTTCGGTCGAAAGCAGTCGACTAGAGGCCGCGGACTTCGGCGTCCATTGCTCGGGCTTTCGCTTCGAGCTCTTGTCGGTAGCCCTCAAGGCGGATCGCTATATCTTTGTTGGATACCCCAAGGATTCGGAGGGCCATGAGCGCCGCATTCTGTGCGCCGCCGATCGATACGGTGGCCACAGGGATTCCTTTAGGCATCTGGACTATCGAGAGCAAGGCGTCAAGACCCTGCACGGGCCCGTACTGGATGGGGACTCCTATCACTGGAAGTGTTGTGGTCGCGGCCAGTATCCCTGGGAGATGTGCCGCTCCACCAGCCGCGGCGATAATGACGTCGAATCCTTGGTCCCGAGCGGTCTTTCCGAACTCGACAGCATCAAAGGGGGTGCGATGGGCGGAGATAACTCGGACTTCATGCTCGACGGCGAAGTCCTGAAGAATCTCGATTCCAGGTGTCAGAAAAGGGAGGTCCGAGCTACTTCCCATCACGACTACGACCTTCATCCCAATTGTCCTCTCTTCAGACGATGAAACGCTACCTGCAAAAAGGACATATTGCCCGGTTGTAGGGCTAGAACACAGTCAAAGTGGAAGCCCGGGGTACCCTTAGCGGTGTGATTCCCTCCGCTCAGCTACGGGTGTACCTTCCGGCGTCGTGGGATTCGGTGGCGAATCTGGCTGATGCCGGTGACTTCCGGACTCCTCCTCGACTCCACCGATATGGGGTCCTGGGTGAGAGTCTGCTGGACGACGGAATACGAACCGATTGGGAGGGCCAAGGGTATGTCTGCCCTCGGACCTTCCGGATCCGCGCAGTTGAAGGCTTGGTTGCGATGGCCAGGTTTTTCCGGATGGGCGAGGTGAGTCTGGTCCCCGAAGAGGTTGCGACAGAGGCGACGGAGGAACTCCGCAGTCTCAGATCGGCGGGTTTGCGGTCTCACATCTTGAGCTCTCCATGGCATATACCTATCAGATGGTTCGCGCCTTTCGTCGGAGATGATCGGGAGGTGATTGACGAATCCGGGAGACTGAGTATCCGTTATCGAACGTCTCGGCCGAAAGCGGTCGACCGGCTTACGAAAGCGGCGGGGGTTTTGGGGGATGGTCCCATCCCTCGACCAGTCGTGGAAGAAATCGAATCGCTTCGCGACTGGATGGCCGTTTTTCCCGAAGAGGGTTTGGTGGAACTGGATTACGGAGGCGTTTCGGAACTCTTCGATCGAGAGGATTTGATCGATGATGAATCAGCGGACGATCTATGGGCCGCGTTGGACGCGGTGGCGGGGCAAGACTGGGACAAGGCCGGCGTTTACTACGGGATCCTCATGCAGAGATGGATGGCATTAGTCGCCATATCTCACTCGAACTAGTCCGCGGTTTCGGTCGTGCCGGCTTCAGAGAACCAACGGAACGGTCTGAGAAACTCGCTCGACTCAGTCTTCGGATTGGGTTGCCACGCACACAGGTCCGGCAAACGGGTTCGATTCGTCTGATCGCAGTTGGGAGCAGCTTTCGGTCTTGACGATTGTCAGACTCCCTTCCGCATCAATGTGGTAGTGAGCGATTGCCGCCTTGTCAGATCCTTCGACCAAGTACCGGGTTCCGATGATTCCGCCTTCGTGGTCGCGGCTCCAGATTGCGAAGGATGAGGGCTTGTCGGCGGCGGAGGCCTCGATGATGCATGTATCAAGTGGCTGAAGAACGGTGGTGGGCCAACCGGAAGTAGGGATGGCCTCTCCACAATCGGAATACCCCGAAGGCGGAGCTAGGTAGTCGTCGTTAGTGGTTAGGGCAGCGCTGGTAGGAGCCACGCTTCCGCCCATGCCGGAGTCTTGTTCGGTAGTTGAAGTGGAATCATTGAGAAGGGCACAGCTCGAGATCACCAAGACCAGAGTCGCAAGAGTGATTGATGTTCGCATGCGCTGGACGTTAAGGCTTTTCCCATAAGAGTGCAAGCGCTTACATTCTCCGAGGTGATCCCCCAATTCAGGTGTTTGTGTTCACACGGAAGCCGGTTGAGTGGTGGTCATGAAGCAGGCACCTCTTGCCGCAGAGAGAACCACTCAAGCCGACCCGTATTGCTCTCGGAGCCTGCGGTTGGCGCCCAGCCGGAAACTAGAACTGGAGGTGTTACAAAAGGTCGCGCCTTTGGAACGTCTGAATTTGAGCTTCAATGGTTCGAGTTCTTTTGGCTTCGGACGAGGGGTCTAGCCGGGGTGCTTTCGTCCATGGTGTCTTCCCAGAATGAACCCCGCGGTCGCAGCGCCAAACACTGCGACAGTGGCCGCGGTTGCCTTTATCGCTTGTTTGGTCTTCCGAGCGAATACCACTATCGGCCAGGCGCGTTCGCGAGCTATGGCCGCCAACTCCGAATCCGGGTTGACGGCAACGGGGTGTCCGACCAGCTCAAGGAGCGGGAGATCCGATATTGAATCTGAATAGGCGTAGCACTCCTGGCGGTCGTAGCCGTGTTCGGTGATAATTCGCCGTACAGCTTCCGCCTTCCCAAGGCCGTGGACCA
>CAYTVW010000161.1:0-1765 GCA_964441865.1 uncultured Acidimicrobiaceae bacterium | reverse complement strand
GATCCGCACGACCCGAACCTGGTGGAGGCGGCCGTCAAGCTGGGCCGTGTAATACCCATCGACGATGATGGCGTTTGTCCCAATGCCTCCGGTCATGTCGAGTGCCGCTGCCAACCGTTCCACGACTTTCTGCGGAGAGCCAGACGCGATCCATGTGTCTCGATCGGCCTGTCTGTGCATCGCGAGGAGTTTGAGGGCTTCAGGGCGGACCCGTTCGACCAGGCGAGGAATCACCACGTCGGTTAGTGGGCCGATACGGGAGACTTCGACACCCTCAATAGCGCTGAGGATCGCATTGCAGATCTCGTCGCGCATCTCTTGGGACTCGCCGCGGAGAGTGAAACTCACCGTCTCGCCTGCCCAAGACGCAACCTGTCGCCAGTGGATCATGCCTTGGCGCCAGGCTTCCACCGCCAACGGAAATACGGATGCCCCCGCGATGAGGGTTCGGTCCAGATCGAAGAAGGCGGCTCCACGCATGGGATACACGATACCGAAGAGAGGATCGAGAACGCGCAAATTGCCTTTCCCCTGGCAAGAACCAGCCGACAGGATTATCAGAGGTACAAGATGGTCGCATTCTTCAACCCAGATACAGGATCGGAAATCTCCCGACAACTCGCCGATCTCCTTGAGGTCCTCGATGGATGTGGGATAACAGTGGCTACAGGCCCTGAGATCCCTGAAGGGTATGAGGCGAAGACCGTGGTCAACGGGGTGTCGCCAGGTGGAATCAACGTTGCCCTTGAGATCGCCAAGGCTCGAATCGACATGCTGGAACGCACCGAGCAGCTCGTTACCCAATACGGAGTGAGACTGGATGACGCCATCCTTGTCGGGTATTCAATGGACTACCCGATGATGGCTGGGCAGATATTCCTGGTCTGTTCCGCCACTCTGTGCGTCAAGAAAGACTCGGCTCCTCGTAAGGCCGTCTCTGTCGAGGCAGTGAATCTCACCTCGATTCCGAGAGGCGGTTCTCTCACCGAGAGGGCAATGGCCCTTGCTGCCCGCCAGGGAGCGACGACCGACTGATCGAGCTCAGTCTTCAACGGTTCTGGTGGTGTGACGGAAATTCATTTCCAGGTTGGTCCCTTCCCATCTCATCGTTGTGAACGAGGCATCTTCGAAATGGACCATCAACGGATTCGTCAAGACGTATCGGTAGGCCTCGTTGATGACAGTCTCTCCTTGAGCACACGGGAGTTGTGTCGCCAGCGCATCCGAGAAGAAGAGAACCTCGCTGGTGAACTCGAATTTCCCGTCGTAGGTCATGCATTCACCACGGGCGGTAAAAGTCCCGTTGCGATCGAAGACGAAGTTAGCGGGTTCGATCTGTAACTCCGGCTCGAACTCCGCTCCCTCGAAAACCCCACTTTCGAGTACCCATTCACCCAAGATTGCCTGAGGACCCGGTTTGATCTTGGGAGCTTCACCGCATCCTGCGATTAGCAGCATCAGTGAAGCGAGGAGGACAAGCACTCGTTGCATCGGATGGAAGCATATCCGGTCGAAAAGCCTCGAGAGTCGTTTCGCAAGGGAGTAGGGACTGTTGTAGATAGAGTGGTCAGGGCCGGAATCGATCCGGCGACCTCCGGTTTTTCAGACCGGCGCTCTGCCAACTGAGCTACCTGACCTTGGGACCCAACGCGGAACAATCCGCGGGTTTCCGGCGGGGATGACGGGATTTGAACCCGCGACCTCCGGCTTGACAGGCCGGCGTGAACTCCAGCTTCACCACACCCCCATGGGGCTTCACTCTCCG
>CAYTVW010000160.1:0-4689 GCA_964441865.1 uncultured Acidimicrobiaceae bacterium | reverse complement strand
GGCGGGTTCGTGGCAGTGGTCTTCAATGAGAATGGCCTCCCTGCTGAACGATGTGAGCGTTTGCCGGAGTTAATTGGAGCGGAGGCAGCGGGCGGATTCAACTACGGATCCACTCTCGCAACCGGGAACGCGCCTGGAAGCCTGTTCAGCATGTTGTCGGTGACGGAGGGAATCTTCGATGTGTGGGTTCCTGATGATCACCTGAGAGAGGCAGATATCCAGGTCGCTATCGGCTCGGCTGTCGCCGAAGAGCTGGGTGTGCAGAAGGGCCGCTTCCTCTTGTTGGGGGAGGGGGAACCCCGGGCGATAACTGCGGTGGTTGACACTGAAGATAGGAATCCCCAAGCGATGCGGTCGATACTCTCAGTAGTGCCTCCAATCGATGACGTGAACCAGTGCTGGGTGGCTTTTGGGCCGGGGGCTCACGAAGCTGGAATCGCCAGTTTGCGGGCACTCTTCTCGGATACGGGGCCTGACACGACCGTTGGGCCATATAGGCGCACTGACGAATTCACGCTTGACCCTGTCGCCGAACTGGCTTCCAGACCGATGCGCAACGGATGGCTGGCAGTGGGTCTGGCAATCGCGCTCCTCGCCTGGGTCGGGTGGTGGGCTCGTCGGGCGGAATTCGGGTTGTATCGGGCGATAGGGACGGCTCGGCATGAGCTTCTGCTGATGGCTTGGGTTGAGTCTTTCGTGACCACGACTGTTGGGGCTCTTCTGGGGTTCGTTTGGGCGACCGCAGTCTTTGATGCGACCCATGGTGGAGAGTTGTCTGGAGGACAGATCCTTTTGGCGAGCCGAAACGCTGTTGCGGCCGCGCTGTTGGCGATAGCGCTGGGGCCGTTGGCGGCGGTTCTGATGGGGCGGACCGACGTGGCATCACAGCTTAAGGACCGCTAGACACTTGGTCGGGTGAGCGGTTGGAAAGGCTAGCCGTGTACCCCGGAATTGACTAGTCGGCCTCGTGGCACCGGTAGGGGTCAATAGGGAGGGTGCGGCAAGACAGGATCGTTGATATTGGGGATTCTGGCGTGCGGAGGTGATACTCAGTATTCGACGGATTCCCTCGGTTTAAAGCCAAATTGGCGCGGATCGGAGACAACAATCCGGATGTCGAGTAGTCCGTTGGTTTTCGGGCCGATACACTGCGGATCCCTGGAGAGGTGGCCGAGTGGTCGAAGGCGCTCGCCTGCTAAGCGAGTAGGGGGTGTTAAGCCTCCTCGAGGGTTCAAATCCCTCCCTCTCCGCCGGATCTTGGCTGGCCTAGGCTGAAGCGAAGACGGCCCAGTTCGGTTGAACCCGGGTTTTCTGGGCGCTTCAGTCCGGCTACGCTTTGGTCCTTCCCACCCGGGATGATGCGCCCGTAGTTCAATTGGATAGAGCGTCTGACTACGGATCAGAAGGTTGGGGGTTCAAGTCCCTCCGGGCGCGCCGAGTCTTCAAACGGTTCAGCATCTGGGTCGATTTCTGATCATCCTTGAGTCGATCTGATGCACGCCGATGTGTCGGTGACCACGTGATAATCCACCTTGTTCCTGAGATCCGGGTAGGCTCGAGCAAGGAAGCGACGAGGAGTCTCCTGGAATGATCTGCGCGTTTGGGCCGTGTACTTGCCCTGTCGACGGCACGGACGATTACTGCGGTCCGTCCTGTCGTCTCGGCATTGGAGACGCCAAAGAACCCTGCAAATGCGGTCATGCGGAGTGTTCAGCATCTGTCGGTAACGCCCCACTGAAACCCGTGTCTCAGACCACGATTGGGCGGAGCCCCTCCTGATACCGGGCCACCTTTGGAGATTGGGGGAGTCGGGAACTCGGTGTGTCGATACGGCGTCTGTGACGTGGGATACTGGACAGCTCACGACGTTCAAGAAAGGATGCAGACGATGCGGAGATTTGCCCTGCCAGTTCTGGCAGTGACTCTTGGCGCTTGCTTGCCTCCTTCCAGCTCTGGTCCCGAGCAATCATCCACCACTGCTCCCGTGGTGGTCGAACCCGTCGATTCCGAACCCCCTGTTCTCGATATCCTCGCCCCCAATCCGGGGATCATGGTGACGCTCGCCGGGGTGGATTTCATCGGGGTTACTGAGCCTGGAGCGACCTTGATCTGTCCTGACGGGGAAGAAGAGGTCATTAAGGATGGGAACTGGAGGAAATCGGTAAGGCTGGTGGAAGGCGACAATGTCGTGACTTTCCGTGCCCGTGACGCAGCAGGAAACGAAACGACTGTGTCGAGGGTGGTCCGGTATCTCCCGCCCCTGGAATGCTCTTGGGAAGCCGACGTCTCAGCCAATCCCGACACCTGCTCCTACTGGGGCTATATCCAGTCGGTGAATTTCGGGAGTGGGGTGCTCAATTTCGATTTGGTCAGTTTCGAACGCTACGGCGCTGCCGAATGGGAGTTCGAGATTGTGAACGATTCGACAGCAATCCGGACTCTGAAAGTGTCGCCCGACGCGGAAGTCTGGGCATGTCCATCCGAAGACGGAGCAACATATTCGTGGTGTGAGAGCCCTGATGATTTCGTTCAGGTCGATCGGAGCAATCTGAACAAGTGGATCAGCCAAGACTTCAAATTCTGGGGGCTTCACCTGGAAGACGAAGTGGTTGTCCGGATCGACCAGTGGTGGTGGCCCTGACCTAAGACTTGAGGCCGACTATACGGTCGGAGGGCTCTGAGCTGCGCAGAATCTTCTCCGTCTGGCTGCCCTTCGATAGCGTTCGGTAAACGCCGCGACGATTAGGGCGCCCACCATCACAGCCAACGGCAAAACAAAGCCGCCGTATTCGCTTAGGTCGGGTGAGTGTGAGAAACCGCCGGATCCACCGCCTCCCGAACCCAACCCTCGCCCACCACCGAGTCCTCGCCCTCCACCGAGTCCTTGTCCACCGCCGAGTCCTTGCCCACCGTTCAGTGTTTCGGAGTTGGTTCCGGCGAGATTCTCAAACGGTAGGAAGTGAATGAAAGCGACGACACAGGCGACCGCAAAAGAGAGAACTAAGAGATTTCGGAGTGTTTTCAGCATCTCATCTTCTCACTAGTCGTTTGGTGACGGTTCGAATCCAATTCCAGTTGAGTGCAAGATGGAGAGCGACCAGGTAGATCGTCCAGAGTGACGATCGAGCGTGAAGAAGGCGCCAAGTCCTGTTTCGATCACCGAGCCACTCCCAGCCGAGTTGTTCGAGCACAACTTCAGAGATCATGATCCCCGTTGCGACGGCAGTAGTCATCGTTATGAACATGAGGAGATCGACCAGCCAACGAAGGCGTTCTCGGATTGTCAGGTCTTTCGAGAAGACACGAGTTGTGACCCTCCCAACCCATTCTCCGTGAAGAAGAATGTGGACTATCAGGAGGACGCCGAAAGCGACGCCGAGCCACTCGTGAACAACAAGTCCGGTGAAGCGGGCGTTGTAAGCCACGACGAATCCAACGGCCAAAATCACGTCAATCCAGAAGTCGATCTTGGTCCGAGCCGGAACCGTGCGGAGTTTGGAAGTCATCGGAGGCAGAGTATCCGGCGACGGGTTCGGAGGGAAGGGTCCGACCCCGATTCTCAGGCGATCCTCATGGACTACCTTCCGAGAATTCTGTCGATCTCGGTCATCTGAGAAGAGTCCAGAGGCCCGAGTTGAAGTACTCCAGCGTTTTCGTTGACTTGCTCCGCGGTGCGAAACCCGGGGATCGGGATGGTGTTAGGGGACCTTGCGAGGAGCCAAGCCAGAGCGCCTTGCGGGAGCGTGTGACTCCTCGCCGTGAGAACATCTCGGATCTCTTGGATTCTGTCGAGCCAACTCTGATTTGGGATTCCGTTGTCGTAATACTTCATCCAGTCGAATCCTGCACGCCGGATGTCGGCGTTGTCGATGCTGTGATTCCCGTGGTATTTCCCGGTCAGGAGGCCCATAGCGAGCGGTCCTCGGTTGATTCCGGCGAGGTCTTCTTTCTCGCACAGATCCATTAGCTCAGTATTCGGTTCCATCACGTTGTTCTGAAACTGGATAGTCGAACAATGCGGTCCTTTCGCGAAGACCTTCGCCCGGTCGGCGAAATCGGTACTCCACCCGTAAGCACGGATCTTGCCCTCGTCCGTCAGTTCTTCGAGGGTGTCTCGGATGGGTTCAGCGTCGGTGGGCGGGAAATCGTTGATGTGGAACTGAAGGAGATCGAGGTGATCGGTTCCGAGACGGCGGAGGCTTCCTTCACATGCTGATCTGATGTAGTCGGGTGTGAACCCTTGCCCGACTGATTGCTTTGTTTCTTCGTCGAAGCGATTACCGAATTTGGTGGCAATCACAACCTGGTCGCGGCGTTCGGCGAGAGCCTTGCCCAGGATTCGCTCAGAATGGCCGGCGCCGTACGAGTCAGCAGTGTCGAAGAAAGTTATGCCCAAGTCGATTGCCTGATGGATCGCTCGGATCGACTCGTCGTCGTCCACAGTCCCCCAACCTAGGGGTCTGTCTCCCGACCAGAAAGGACCTCCGATCGCCCAACACCCCATGCCAATGGCGCTCACTTCGATTCCGCTCCGTCCGAGGGTTCTTTTCACGATTGTCTCCATGGCTGTGCCTATATCGAAATTACCAGAGAGATCGAAGCCGTTCTCTCTAAACCGGTGGACCGTTGAGTTGCTTTTGTCTGAAACTCCAAGGAAATCGAGAAGTATGGAGCTGGTTTAGTGGTCGA
>CAYTVW010000159.1:0-4700 GCA_964441865.1 uncultured Acidimicrobiaceae bacterium | reverse complement strand
AAATGAACAAGATCACGATCGCAGCGATTTCCAGGTTCTCTTCGACCAACTCAAACTGTCCGAGCCAGGCGCCAAGCAAAGGGACTCCAATTCCCCAAATCGTCCCGCCCACAATGTTGTAGCGAGTGAAGACCTGTCGGTTCAGGTGAGTGACTCCCGCTGCAATAGGTGTGAAGGTTCGAACGATCGGTACGAATCGGGCCAAGACGATTGCTCGGGGACCGTATTTGTCCATGAACGAAGCCGCACGATCGAAACGTTCTCTTGTGAAGAACCGCCCATCAGGCCGATTCAGAAGTGAAGCTCCCACCCGTTTCCCGAAGCTATACCCGACCTGATCACCAGCGATTGCGGACAACACGATGAGTGGTATCACCACATAGAGGGGTGGAAGGAGTTCCCCACCCGCGGGCGACGTGAGGAATCCGGCTAAGAACAGGAGGGAATCTCCAGGGAAGAAGAAGCCAACAAGCAGACCGGATTCTGCGAAGATCACGGCACAGACCGCGGCAAGTCCTCCAATCCTTATGATCGCCTCAGGGTCTACGAGATTTTGGAGGAACTCCGACATGAAGTGGAGAGACTAATCGTCCGAGAAGCTACCCTCGACTCCATGCGTCTCATCATTGCTGACTGCACCGTCGACTATCACGGACGACTCGATGCCCACCTGCCCCGAGCTCTCCGCCTGATCATGGTTAAGGCCGATGGGTGCGTGGCGATTCATTCAGATGGCGGCGCCTTCAAACCCCTCAACTGGATGACGTCTCCTAACACAATCACAGAAGAAGAACACGGTTGGACGGTCACCAATCCCAAAGGAGAAAGGCTGGTCATCACGATTCACAGCGTGATATCAGAGGTGGTCCACGATCTCGGGATCGATCCCGGTCTCCAAAAAGATGGGGTGGAAGCTCATCTCCAGGAGCTGTTGGCCGAGCGACCGTGGGTCATCGAAGATGGGTTAACGCTGATCCGCCGTGAATACCCAACCGATATCGGTCCAGTAGACCTCTTATGCACTTCGACCGACGAATCGACAGTAGCTGTGGAGATCAAACGGAGAGGAGAGATCGACGGAGTCGAACAACTCACTCGCTATTTGGAGCGACTCAACCTTGACCCTCGTCTAGCACCGGTCAGGGGAATCTTCGCTGCTCAGTCCATCTCTACTCAGGCAAAGACCCTCGCGAAGGCCCGAGGAATCGAGACTGTCGAGGTCGATTACGACGGCCTCCGAGAAATCGAATCCGACCACCTCACTCTGTTCTAGCAAGATGTTCAATATCGTTCTGTACCAACCCGAGATCCCCCCAAATACGGGTAACGCAATGCGGCTCGCCGCAAACACAGGCTCCCATCTCCATCTGATCAAGCCGTTGGGTTTCGATCTCTCTGATGCGAAGCTTCGCCGGGCGGGGATGGACTACCGCGACATAGCTGTTGTTCATGTCCACGAAACCGTCGATGCTTGGTTATCTGCCACCTCGCCGACACGAGTTTTCGCTCTGGCGAAACGGGGACCTACTACATACACCGAGACGAAATTTCTGGAGAATGACTCGCTCGTGTTCGGACCAGAATCGGTTGGGCTACCGGCAGAGATAATCAACGCCGACTGGATCACCGGGGTCCTTCACATACCTATGGTCCCTGGGGTTCGAAGCCTGAACCTCTCTAACTCGGTTGCGGTGGTTGTGATGGAGGCTTGGAGGCAGAACGGGTTCCGAGGATCTGAAGTCCGATAGGCAGGACCTAGTGGAATAGACCCGAAGCGGCCAAGAGAAGGATGGCCAGCGCA
The DNA here is from genome assembly GCA_964441865.1 of uncultured Acidimicrobiaceae bacterium. GTDB lineage: Bacteria > Actinomycetota > Acidimicrobiia > Spongiisociales > ZC4RG35 > CAYTVW01. The sequence continues at coordinate 2,899 of CAYTVW010000159.1, read as the reverse complement.
GCCATTCTCACGCGGAACCTGGTGGGTTTGACCATCGCCATGGGCACTGCGATCGCCACCAATAGACCGGCCCCCGCTACAGACAAGACAGCCCATTCGATCCCCGATTCCGGCGAATAGAGGCGGTTGAATCCCTGGAAGAACCAAGCACCCATCACAATGAACGCCCCAAGGAAACCTCCCGCCAACCCTACGATCCATCGGATAGCCATCCCAGACCGACGATTGATCCACGGAGAGAACACAAGATCATCCACGTATCAAAGCGTACGCGATATTCGAAGAGAAGCCTCGGATTACTGCACCAGAGGCCCAAGACGATATCGGCCCTCGGTCCACCTACCCGAGTCTCTCCCTCGACCGTTGATCCAGTGAGAACACGCCAATCTCGAAGTTCCCTCTCCCCAGTATCCGGTGTGCGTGAAGTTCCAACCCTTTTTCCACTCCAAGAGCCCGCATCCCCCCTTGTCTGACAAAGCGCCGGCCGCACCGGAAGTGTCGGAAGCCGGCGGCAGCCTCTACCAGGACGGCGACGAACTTGGTGAAGTGTCCGCGGAATCCCCTCACTCTGCCCGACGCAAAGTCCGCGAGCAACATGCGGCCGTCCGGCTTGAGAACCCTCTTCATTTCCTCCACGACCGCAGAACGATCCTCAGGCTCCAACTCATGCAATAAGAGCGATGCGATTACCAGGTCGAACGACCCGTCAACGAAGGGAATAGCCACTGCATCGCCGACGACAACACCACCGGAACCAGCTACCTTCTGCCGAGCAACCCCTGCCATCGACCGAGAAGAATCGATTCCGCAGACCTGACAATTCGCTTCTTGGTAGGAAACGAGCCACGAACCGGTCCCGCATCCCACATCGAGCACCCGCATGTCGTGGGTCGGCGGGTGGATTTCCATCGCACGTACCACAAAGCCCGAATTCATCGACTCGAAGAACGAGTCGTAAATCTTGGCGAACCTCCGATATCGGTCCCTGGCCAGTGCGCAACCTCCCGAACTCCGGAGGCTAACCACTCTCGGGGACTCATTCGAGTCGGATTCCCCAGAAACCGACACTGCCACCCCTGCCGAGCAGATTGGCTACGCTCTGACAATGCCCTTCTCTCCGTTCATTTTCGGGACAACCCGACTTGGCCACAGCGACGTGTCGAAATCCCAGGCGATCGCGGTCGCAGAAGCTGCGATGGATTCCGGAATCTGGTTCCACACTTCCCGCCAATACGACCACGCCCTTGAGATCCTTGGCGCAGCCTACGAATCGAACCCTTCCAAGCTGCCACCCACCATCTACAAGATTGGGGGTCGAGATATGATCGAGGTGAGGAACGTCATCGATCAGAACCTTGCCCCACTCGGCCGAAAATCGATGGAGGTCGGCCAGATATCACCCACCCAGGGAATAGGGGACGGACTGATTAATGGTTCTGTTGTCAGCGAGTTTGATGCCCTACGACAGGAGGGCCTGGTTGACCGATTCGTCATGGAGGTCTTCCCGTGGACGTCCGACACAGTCCTGGCCGCCATTCGAAATGGACACCTCGAAGGTTTGGTCGATGCCTTCATTCTCTATCTGAACCCGCTCCAGAGATTCGCCAATAATCAGCTCTGGGACGAACTCCTCGGAAGAAACCTACCGATCATCTCCCTCCGGACTGTCGCTGGTGGAAATGTTCATCGTTTGGCTGAGGTTCCGGGAGCCGCGTGGAAACCGTATCTTCAAGAGAGAGCGACCCAGATAGCTCCGATCTTCGACGAATCGGGGATCGTCGACTGGTCCGAATTCTGTATCCGGTTCGCCCATTCGATCCCGGGAGTTCTGGCCACCGTCGGTTCGACCAGCCGATTGGAGGGACTGGCAGAACTCCTCAAACACTCCAAAGACATCACTCCACTCCCCGCTGAAATAATGGAGGAGATCTTTTCCTACCAGCGAACCTGGTCGGAGACGGTAGATGCGCTCGCTGAGCCTTGGACCATGTAGAACAAGCCCACCAGAGATCTAACCCGATCGCGGTGTTCATGCGGCGAAGGACTCTTCCATTTTCAACCGGGATCGGAGCCCACACTCAAAATGAAGGGGCTACTCGCTCGACTTTCGCCGCCCGGCCGAAACAGAGAATCGCCTATCGGTCTCCTGCCGCCCAATCCGATGAGAAAGAAATCAGAGTCTTCATGTAGTTGCCCCGTTCGTACTCCGACGGATCCGGGGCATTCTCCTGGCTCACGCTCCCCCTTGCCTGGTCTACAGACTCGTAGCCGTTGGCTTCCAGCCATCCGTTGACGCCCTCAAGCACAGACGTGACTCTCGATGGTCCGTTAGCAAGGATGGCTGAAGCCATCATTGCCACATCGGTACCCGCCAGGATCAGTTTCACGACGTCTTCAGCGGTGTGAACACCCGTCGTCGCGGCCAAATCACAGGTCACTTTGTCTCTCAGAATCGCTATCCACCGGAGTACAAGCCTCATCTCGACAGAGGTGCTCAGCTGAAGACTCGGATCGACAGAGAGAGTCTTCAAATCGATATCCGGTTGGTAGAAACGGTTGAACAACACCAGGGCGTTAGCTCCTGCGCTCTCCAGCCTCCGAGCGAAAGAAGTCAGGGCCGAGAAGTAGGGTCCTATCTTCACCGCGACCGGAATCTCCACCTTCGAACGAACCTGCTCGACCAATTCCAGGTATCGGTTCTCGACCGATCCCGAATCCTGTCCTGGGTCCGCAGCAACTGAGTAGATGTTCAATTCCAGGGCGTCGACTCCCGCGTCCTCCAGAATCTTGGCGTACATGGTCCACCCACCGGACGAAACACCGTTAAGACTTCCAATAACTGGGATTGTCAGCTCGGTCTTGGCAGCATTCACCAGATTCAGGTACTCGCCTGGGCCGG
>CAYTVW010000158.1:0-4703 GCA_964441865.1 uncultured Acidimicrobiaceae bacterium | reverse complement strand
CCGCGAACACGGAGGTTGCCGTCAGTTTCCCCGTAAGCATTCCCGAAGCCAGAGGAACCCTCGCCAATATCCCGACGTTTCTCTTGGCGGCTTCACTGAAGAACCTTTCCGAAGGACGAAGCCTGAAAGCGTTGAAGATGATCTGTACGCTCGCCACGCCCGGGTATTCAATCGCTTTCAAGGCCTCCTCTACCCGCTCCACGCTCACTCCATATGCCCGGACCTTCCCCTTGGCTACGAGGTTGTCAAGGGCGTCGAATACCTCTGGCCTGTAATAGACCTCTGTCGGCGGGCAGTGGAGCTGCAGCAGATCCAGCGTCTCAACCTCGAGGTTTTTCAGGCTCCGATCGACAAACGCCTCCAGATTGACTTGGGTGTATCCGTCGGCGTTGTGAGGATCGAGTCGTCGGCCAGCCTTAGTGGCAACAATGAGATCTGAGCCCGAGTGCTCCCTTCGAAGGCGCGCAATCAGCCGTTCAGAACGTCCGTCTCCGTAGACGTCAGCGGTGTCGAAGAAATTGACTCCCGCCTCGGCGGCGGCGTGAAGCGCCGCCATCGCGTCTTCTTCGGCAACATCCCCCCAACTCCCTCCTATCGCCCAGGATCCGAAACCGACTTCAGAAACCTCATAACCGGTGTGTCCAAGAGTGCGCGTCTTCATAAAGACAAACCTAGTCGGGACAAAAGAATGCGGCCCGATCCGGAGTCGGCCGCCTAAAAAGCCTTCGACCGACTCCGTGATTCGGACCTACGCCGCGTCAAGTATTCGACGCAGCTCCTCATCCAGGGCGGCGTCCGTTGGCTCTCCTGGCTCTGTCGCCCTGATAAGGGCTCCAGTAGCAAAAGCCAGGACCACGCCCCCGGCCCAGATCCCGGCCTCGGGTTTGATCGCGATAGGAAGGAACGTGGCAGGAATCCACGATGCCAGCGTGATCCACCCGAGCCTAAGCAAGGGGTTCCTCCGATGAGGTATTCCAAAGAGTGCGCCATCTTCCAGTGATTCTTGGTGCACCCGAATCTCTTCCACGAAAGAGTGCAGGCCGAAGACCATCCCCGCCGTCGCCAGCGGGACCAGCATGGCCACCAGCAGACTCATGGAAGTCATGCGGAGAGTGTCGGCAGAATCCTGATCGCTTCTGAATAGGCCTCCAGACTCCTTGTTCAGATACCTTTCAGAGATCAAGGACCTTGTCGAGGCCAACAGTGACACCCGGGAGACCACCCACCGATCGGATTGCCGCCAGAACCCCCGGCATGAAGGAAACCCGATCGGTCGAATCATGCCGAAGAGTCAGGATTTCGCCGGGACTCCCCAAGATCACTTCTTGGTGAGCGAGGAGCCCTGGAAGCCGGATCGAATGAACGGAGACTCCACACACAGTCGCTCCCCTAGCTCCTGGCACCGATTCCTCCGAGATCACGCTCCGTCTCTGTTCCGATGCCGATCCAAGCCGCTCCGCCGTCGAGAGAGCTGTCCCAGAAGGAGCGTCAGCCTTGCGGTCGTGGTGCAACTCGACAATCTCCGCGGCCTGAAAGAATGGCGCCGCCAACTCTGCGAAACGCATCATCAAAGCTGCACCGATCGAAAAATTCGGGACGATCAGACAGTTCCCCTCACCGCTCCACATCCGAAGGACTTCTTCCAGGCGTTCCTCTCCGAACCCGGAAGTCCCCACTACCGCGTGAGCGCCAAAGTCTCGCCAGCGGATCAAGTTCTCCATCACTACATCTGGCCGTGTGAAATCAACGATCACATCGCATTCTTCAAGAGCGGAAGGATCTGCTGAAACCGGTACTCCCTTTATCACTTCCCCCGCCGCTTCCGGAGTGAACAATCCGACGAGTTCCATATCGGCTTGATCGGCGACGGTTGTCGCTACCAGATGCCCCATCCTTCCCGTGGCTCCCGACACCCCTATCCGAATCACAGATACGCCTCCAGTTCAGTCTCGACAAGGGGTCCAACAGCCGTAAGCACTGTTGGCCCAGTCATCACGTCTCCAGCAACTCCCCGAACCTCTCCCAAGGTTATTGCGTCAAGCCGAGCTAGTCGTTCATCAACCGACCAGTGGGGAGTCCCCATCAGTTCATCTCGACCCAGGCGAATCATCCTGCTATTTGGATCCTCCATAGCAAGGGCGAGTCCGCCACGAATCGCCCCCTTGGCTCGTGCCAGTTCAACCTCAGAAATCCCATCCTGAGCAATCTCTGAGACTTCTTTACGTACTACCTCTAACACTTGGTCGACGTTTCGAGGAGTGGTCGCGACATAGACCGCCCACGACCCAACATCTTGGTAAGCGTGACGGAACGAATAGACCGAATACGCGAGCCCGCGGTCTTCCCGAATACTCGAGAAAAGCCGAGACGCCATCCCACCTCCCAAGACATAGTTCATGACCTCAAGCGGATAACGTCGATCATCGTCGCGTGTTATCGCCGATCCCCCCAATATGAGGTGAACCTGTTCGATTTCTCTTGGAACCACCCGAACCTTCGGGTTGACCTGGACAGGAGACAACCGATGCTCGGTCCCATCCCCTGACCAGTCCCCAAAGGCTCTCAGTACCGACTCGACCGCACGCTGGTGATTGATGGAACCGGCCATGGCCAACACCGTCGAAGACGCTCCATATCTCCGCTTCCAATAAGCGGTGATGTCGTCTCTAGTCATTGCGAATACCGAATCTCGGGTCCCCAACACCGGGATACCCAAGGGATGGTGCTCATATATCGTCTGATAAAACAGCTCGTGGCAACGATCACTTGAATCGTCTTCGGCCTCGTTGATCTCTTCAACAACCACTTGCCTCTCCGCGTCGATTTCGTGGCTGCGAAAAGCCGGACGCTGAATCATCTCCCCGAGAAGCTCCAGACCTTCTTCCAGGTCTTCATCAAGGAGTCTTGCCCAAAAACAGGTGTGATCTTTCGCAGTGAAAGCGTTCGACTCGGCTCCGATCGCATCGAACCTCTCCGAGATCTCGCGTGAGGAGATCTTCTCAGAACCCTTGAAAAGTAGGTGCTCTAGAAAGTGCGATGCACCGACTTCGTTATCGTTCTCGTCGCGGCTCCCGGTATCGACCCAGATACCGACCGCAATCGAACGAATTCCAGGGACGTATTCAGTAATCAGTCGCAACCCATTGGGGAGGGTCGAGATCTCGTAGTGCATCCCGACCATGCTAAGCGCCAGGAATGAAATAGACTCCTACATATGGAAAAGATGCGACTGATGGCAATCGGCGGCATGGTGGCGCTAGGAGTAGCGCTAGTTCTGGTAATTGGTTTTTTCTTCGGGAAGGCAGCCGACCGAGCTGGCAGAATCGTGGAAGGCGTAACCGGAGTTGGGGATTACACGGCCTACGGAACTGTCACCGTGGAATCTGTGCGAGGCCTCTCCGAGCTGACCACAGTCGAAATGATCGAATACACGACAATCGAAAAGGGTGACGATCGCGGATGGCTCAACTGGGCCCGCGGAGACCGCCTCACCATGTTTGTGGTCGCGACAGTCAGCGCTGGAGTAGACCTCTCAAAAGTTGAAGATCAAAACCTCATAGTCGATAGAGAGACGGGGACAGTTACGCTCATCCTCCCTCCGGCCGAGATCACCCATCTGGAAGTCGACAACACCAAGTCGCACGTATACGACCGCGACACCGGAATATTCCGGACCAGCGACAAAGACCTAGAGAGAACCGCACGACTAGCTGCCGAACAGATCCTGAGAGACCAAGCCCTGGAGGAGGGAATACTTCAAATGGCGGAAGACCGCGCGACTGAAGTCTTCACCGACATTCTCGAGTCTCTCGGCTACCTGGATATCTCAGTCACCATTGCCAGCTAATCCGACGTTCGAAAGACGGGGAGGGTCAGGTCCATGACACTCAGGCCTTCCACGTGTTCATAGGTCAATTCCCCACCCATTGCCTCGGCAAGCAGACGAGATATTGCTAACCCCAGCCCCACCGAAGTAGGGACGTGGCGCGCATTCGAACCTTGTCCGAATGGCCTGAACACCACTTCTCGTTCTTCTTCAGGAATCCCCTTCCCATGGTCAATCACCTGGAGATGAACCCGGTCTTCTTCTCCGATAATCCTTATTCGGACCGGCGGCTCACCATATCGGAAGGAATTGGTCAACAGGTTCCGCACAATCTGGCGGAGACGGAATGGGTCGGCCGAAACCGGCTTGACCCGATCGGTATTTTCGATCTCGACGGAGTTTTCCTTCTCCATGCTTTCTATGGCCTTACGCGTCTCGGCCATCGGATCGACTTCTTCGACTAATACCCGAAGAGTCCCAGATTCCGCCCTTGAAAGCGTAAGAAAGTCTTCAGTGAGCTTCTCGACCTCCGTCGCTTGTCGATTCACGACACCGAGGAGCTCCGATTTTTCGATATCCGAAAGGCCAGCTTCCGGATCGCTCAAGATCTCCAGGTATCCCATGATGGCGGTCAGGGGAGTCCGGATCTCGTGAGACACCATGGACATGAACTGTTCTCTCTTCCGAGTCTCTTCCTCAACCTCTCGAAGAGCAAGTCTCAAATCAAGCAGCGCCACCACCTGAACCGCTAACGCCTCGAGTGCCCCGATCTGACCTTCGTCGAGCTTCCTTGGCTCCCGGTCGATAGCACAGAGCATTCCTAAAGCATTCCCCGACGAAGTGACGAGCGGAGCCCCCGCGTAAAAACGGATACCCG
>CAYTVW010000157.1:0-4717 GCA_964441865.1 uncultured Acidimicrobiaceae bacterium | reverse complement strand
ATCAGCTAGGGAGTTGTCGTTTACGCCAAGCTGCCACGGGGCTTCTTCATACCCACTCCAGTCGGTGACTACAGCCCCGACTGGGCTATCGCGTTCCAGGAAGGCGCCGTCAAGCACGTCTTTTTCGTCGCCGAGACCAAGGGCTCGATGTCGACGCTTCAGCTCAGAGGCATCGAGGAAGCCAAGATTCAGTGCGCGCGGCGCTTCTTCGATGAACTCAATGCCGCGGCAGAATCAAACCGGGTCAAATACGAAGTTGTAAGCGACTACGCCAGTCTGCTCGCTCTCGTCAATACGGCATAGCGATAGCCCGTAACTGAAAAGACAATCGGAGAAGCTCGGCGCATTGGATGGTATCTAGAAAAACGGCCTCGGTCTCTGGCGAAGAAAGGGGGCAATTCTCCACAACTGTGACAGTCACGTTGGTTCGGAGTACGTCTGTGGCGCAGTGCAGGAGGAGCTCGTGACCGCCCGTCAAGACTTCTGGCGTTCCGAGGCGTCCTTGGGGGCCGCGCTGCCTAGAGTCAGCCGTATGAGTAGACATGGCCCCGAAGTGAAGGAGCGGGTTCTTGAGCTGTTGGCGGGTGGGGGAATCAACGAGGGAGAGATCCTCGCTGTGGTCGAGGCCGGGTCTACCGCTCATGCTATTTCAGTTGGGTCTGACGATTTGGATTTCACGGTTGTTCGCGTTGAACCGTTCGACGAATTGGTGGTAGGTGACCCCAAGCGTCAGTCGATGATGCTTCGTACTAAGCCCAATGGTGTCCGATCCCAGCCTGGGGATATTGATCTCCAGGTGTATACGTTCCGACGGTTCGTGAGCCTGGCCACGGCGGGAAACCCGTCGGTGCTGATGATCCTTTTCGCCCCAGACGAACTTCGACTGATCGACAATGGGTTTCCGGGGCGCCGAATCGCAGAACTGACTCGGTCGTCTCGGGCGGCTGCCTCTTACCAGGGATACATGGAGCGTCAGCTCGACAAGTGGATTGGGGGTTCGGGGAAGGCCGGGGGCCGTTCCGAGCTAGTGGAGGCTCACGGCTACGACACCAAATTCGCTTCTCATGCCATTCGTCTCGGGCTACAGGGCATCGAATATCTCACCACCGGTGCCCTGACTCTCCCGATGTCCGAACCGGTTGCCGGGCGGATTCGTGACGTGCGGCGTGGGGTCATCTGTGAAGCCAACGCACTCGAATGGGCGCGTGAGCTGCAGGAGCAGCTCGATGTTGCTGCCTTAGAGACAACTCTTCCAGAATCCCCTGACGCCTCAGCAATCCAGGAGTCGGTGGCCGGGTTCTACGCCGACCGGTATGGGCTGGGCCGGTGACAACCGTTACTCTGTTCAGGCCGGTTGGCCAGGCCAGATCCACGCGAATGCACCCGGTTCCTGGCTTTCTACAGGCGAGCCCAGAAAGCTCCCCAACACCCCGGCCACCGTTGTCGCCCCATGCCCGCCACGAGCAGCGAAAACGATATGGGATTCGTTGGAGGACACACTCAAGGGGTTGTACTGGAAGCCGGATCGGTTTTGAAGAGGCCTGGGTTTCTCTTGGATAGACGCGGGCGAGCGAGGTCCCCGGCATGTGTGAAAGTTATGCTCATGGCGTGTCAACTAGTTCTTGGAAGGCGACGTGAGGAAATCCAGTGGGGATCTCGAGACGGCAGACCGCGCCTATGAGCGATTGAGCGGATCTTCCAAAGAAGTCGTGTCTAGCGTCGCTGAGTATCGTACTCTTTGGGCGAAGCTGGTGAAGAAGGTCGGGCCCGAGCGCGCAGTTGAATACGTCGAGGTGCTCAATCTCATAGGCCAGGTCGACGCCACCAAGGCAACCCTTATTCGAGGACTGGCGGACTGGCAACTTGGCAAGCGCCAGGCAGATGAGGTCGTCCGAGCGATCCGAGCTGTCGGAGCAGAAGGGCGACAGAAAATCCTTGAATCCGTGGAATACATCGGATCCCTTGGGGGGACCCTATCCGAAACAGACGCGGTCACGGAAGCAGCCGAACGGACAGACGAAAACTCCGTCGATGCGGCAATCGCTTTTGTTCTCGGTTTGGAAATATCGACTCCCGCGGCAGCCATCGTCATGATGATTGATCGTCAATGGACCGCTGTTTGCGATGCTTGGGATGCCAAGACTCGACGCCGGCGTCTCCCACTCGTCAACCTTTGATTGCCGTCAAGGAATCGGATGGCACGCTGTGGGGAATCCACGCTGGAAGAACTGGTGACGCCCAATGCCAGGAGTTGTGGGTCGCTGATTGGTCCGGGCTACTCTGTCCGCATGATCCGTGTTCGGCGATCGGGTGGTGGGCGGGAGATTCCCCAAGAGGTCGAGCCACCCCATAGAGGAGACCTCGCTGGCCATGGACACGTTCAGATGATCCTCGCCGCCGCCTATCGTCTCATGGGCTACCCATGAAGGAAGACGTACTTGAGCAGATCGTCGACGACTACCTCCAGTTGAAGGGGTACTTCACGATCCACAATGTGAGGTTCAAGCCGTCGCCCGTGCATTCCGAGTTCGTTGGCGATGACGATCGTGTCGCGTCGGATGTCGACGTGGTCGGGTTACACCCCAACAAGATCGGAGTCGACCGGGTGTGGGTGGTGTCGTGCAAGTCGTGGCAGCAGGGGTTCGACGCCGGCAGGAAACTCCGGGAGTTGAGAGGGGACGTTCGCCAGCCGAAACGGGAGACATGGCGTCACTTCCGGGAGCTTTGGATACCGAAGTGGTCCGAGGCGTTCCGAGCCGAGATCGAAAAGCGCACCGGGTCGTCGGAGTTTCGCTATTCGATTGCCGTCACCAGGCTCATCGGCGACGGTTCCGAATGGGCAGAAGATCCGACCATTCGTGACAACCTCGGCGGAAATCCGATCAGCTTTCTCACCCTGTCGGAAATGTGGACGGAATACGTCGATGCTGTCGGCACGACGCCTCAGCCATCGGAGATCGGACGACTCGCCCAACTCCTGAAAGCGGCCGGCGTCAGCGCCCGATAACCCGCACTGCGCTCTCAGTCGCCGCGGTCGGTGATAATGCTTGAAGTTTCTTGACGAACGTCTTGTTTCTGTCTGTGGCGTTGTGTATGATCGAACGTATGTTCGGTTTGAAGGGTGACTTCATTCCAAGTGAATGCGCTCCTGCTTGGGTGGACGACGACCACGAGTTGGCTATTCGTGTGACCGAGGCGGCGCTGGCGGAGCCTCCTGCAGAGGACCGGTGGGTGTTGCCCCCGTTGGAAGGGATGGCTCCTGGATTTTTGTTAGGGGTGTTGTTGGAGGGGCCCGATCGATCTCGGCTAAACGGCCACGACCTGGTGCGGCTGTTGCAGGCGACGGAACGGCAGGTTGCTCATCTGCAGGCCCAAAGCGCCGCGGTTGTTGTGGAGGTGGCTTACACGCCGCCCGGGAGCGCAGACGGCCCAGTGGAGCGTGGAGAGTTCGACGAGTTGGCGGCCGACGAGGTGCGTGCCGCGTTGGTGTTGACTCGCCGTGCGGCGGCGAAAAGGTTGGGTTTGGCCTTGGATCTGGTGGAGCGTCTCCCCAGGCTGTGGGGAATCCTTTCGGCCGGTCAGATCGACCTCTCGAGGGCCCGGGTGATAGCCGACGGCGTATCCAACCTGTCGGCAGCCGACGCCCGCCGAGTGGTTGATCAGATCGCCGACCGCGCTCCCAACCTGACCACCGGCCAACTGGGTGCGCTTATACGTCGATTGGCCATCACCGTCAACCCTTCGGAGGCCGAAGAGCGCTATGAGCAGGCGGTGTCGCAGCGGAGCCTGCATATCGAACAGGGTCCCGACGGTGCCGCCAACGTCTGTCTGTACGACATTCCTGTGGATGCTGCCAGGGCGATAGGCCGACGTGTCAATGCCCATGCCGTGTCACTGCGTCGGGCAGGCGACACCCGCGACTACGACAACCTTCGAGCGGACATCGCCGCCGATCTCCTGATGGGTACGCTCTGCGGCAACGGCGGTGGTGGCAGCGGTCGGGGAGCGGTGGAGATCAAAGTGGACGCCACCACCCTCGCCGGTTTGGACGAGAACCCTGGCTATCTGCCCGGGATCGGACCGATCATCGCCGATGTCGCTCGCAGAATGGTCGACCAGCGGCATGATGCCCGCTGGCTGGTAGTCGTCGCCGACGACCAGGGCCGTCCCACCCGTATGGCCACCACCCGCCGCCGACCCGACACTGCCCTGTCACGGTACGTGGGCGTGACCCAGCCGACCTGTAGTTTCCCGGGATGTCGAATGCCCGCTTCGGACTGTGACTTGGACCACCTCGTCCCGTGGAGCCAGGGCGGGGCCACGTCGTCGGACAATCTGGGACCCAAATGCCGCCACGACCACCAGCTCAAAGATCACGGCTGGACCCACCAACACGCCGACGGCAAAGACACTTGGACCAGCCCCCGCAGCCACATCTACACCACCCACGGCCCCTCACCCTGACTCCGCGCCGGGTTTGAGGGTTATGATCGGCGGATGGGTGACCAGTACCTCGGGGTTTTGGTGGTGGTTCTGTTGCTCGCGGGGTTGGGGATCGCCCTGTTCACCACCGCGGCGACCTACGTGAGCTACCGGCCGAAACAGTGGTGGAAGGTGATCTTTCGGCCTAGACGACCTGGACTCACCGCCCTGGTGGCGTTGTCCATTCTCTTGCTCGGATTCTTGGTGCCACTGAATTGGCAGACTCGGCAAGTCG
>CAYTVW010000156.1:0-4723 GCA_964441865.1 uncultured Acidimicrobiaceae bacterium | reverse complement strand
GGTTTCGCGCTGTGTCCTGCCATACGAATCCAACGTTTTTGCGCCGGAAACGGTCAAGGTCGGCGGCGCTCATCTTGGAGAGATCGGTTCCGTTGATCACTACTCGCCCGCTAGTCGGCGACAGAAGGGTCCCGAGAGTGTTCAATAGGGTCGTCTTGCCTGAGCCGCTTGGGCCGATGATCCCGAGCATTTCGCCTGCCTCGATTTGAAGGTCGAGGCCGCCCAATGCCTGCACGTCGGTGTCGGAGATTCGGTAGATCTTGACCACTCTCTCCATTTGGACAGTGGTTCCGGTCATGGGTTCTCTCCTAGCTTCAGAGCCTCGAAAACCTTGGTGCGGTGGAGCACCAAGACGAGAGCGATCGAGCTGAGAATGAAGAGTGCGATCAGCAGTCCCGAGATCGTGACGACAGCGGTTTGGTCAATCTCGGGGAATAACTGCGGCGTCATCGTTAGCCCGGAATCAGAAAGGAGTCGTTCGAGGAGCCATTTCGAAAGGCCCAGACCGGTCAACAGTCCGGCACCGATTCCAGTTCCGATCAGGAGTCCGAGTTCAATGATGACCATCCCAGCCACTCGTCTCGGGGGAAGGCCGAGCGCCTGGAGTATCCCGAGTTCAACGGTGGATCTCTTGACACGGAAGAGCGTCGCGAAAAAGAACCCGAGCATCGAGACCATGATTGAACCGAGGAAACCAAACGTGAGGACACCGAAGACCCCCTGACGCTCGGGGAGTTCCATGACTTCGGAAATCTCGGCCATTGAGCTTTGTTGTCTGAGAAGGTCCCAACTGGTCTCCAGGTCTCCGTCTGGTCCGTTTGGGGCGTTCTGATCGGCACTCATCCACACCTCGTATCCAGACGGGTCGTCGGTTTGGAGGAATATGTAGTCGAGGTTCCCCACCACAACGGGCCCTTGATCGTTTGGGTACCAAGTTGGGAAATGGGAGACGTATCCGACCACAACCGCTCTATAGGTAAGAGAACCTCCCTGGAGACGAAGACTGATGCTGGCGGAATCGCCGACTCTCAAACCCAGGGAGGGGTGAACCAAGATCGCTGACGGATGGGAAGCGAGTTTGGAGATTGCGACAGGGAACGGGTCGGAGGCCGCATAATCGGGCCTGAAGAACGCGATATCAGTGAAGTTGTCAGGTTCAACTCCGAAGAATGTGATTTGACCCGATTGGGAACCAGAGAGTGTGCCGAGAGTCGAGAGAACCCGGGTCGCCTGGTCAATCCCCGGAATGGACTGGAATGTCTCGCGGGTTTGGAGAACGCGGGGTAGGAGGGTTACCTGATCACCTCTCCCAGTAGTTGGTTGAGCTTGAGAGTGTGGCTCCATCACGTTCCAGTCGGCTCCCAGTTGGTGATAGGTCTCGTCGAAGAGCTGCAGGTCAAGGGTTCGGGCAAGAGAACCAGTGAAGACCGCTAGACCGACCGTGATGATCAGAAGGAGTATGGGGACGTGGTTGGTGCCGGGGCTTCTTGCTGCTCTGCGAGCAGCGGTGAGAGCCACGATGCTGGACGTTTGCCCGAGGAGAAAGGCTCCCAGCTCAAGGAACCAAGGAAGGATCCGAAGAATGAGAAGGCCGACGGCGAGAGCGATCATTGTGGGCAGGAAGATGGTGGTCGGGTCTTCGAGGGCGTTCCCTCCGAGATCGAGCTGGCCTTTCAACATCTGATAGGCAGTGACGCTGGAGACAGCTACTACGACGAAGTCGAGAGAGGTACTCTGCCACCAAGGCTTGAGAGTCGACCGGGTTGCGGCTTCATCGTGAGAAACCAGAGTGTGTTTGGACGCTCCAATCGCTGGGACTATCTGGAAGAACCATACGATTAGCATCACTATCGCAGCGGTCTTCCATGTCCGGCCGTTGAGCGCCAGATGGGTGAGTGGATCACCGCTCATGTCGAGGAAGGTCCGAGTTCGTCCCATTCCATCTGCCACATAGCGGGACAAGAACAGGCCCAACGAGACGCCGGCAATCGAGAGGATTCCTGATTCGACAGCCACCTGTCCGATCAACTGAAGACGGGTAGCACCCCGACTTCTAAGGACAGCGAGTTCGCCTCGCCTCTCGTCGGTGACGAGGGAGACCACCAACATCACGAAGATGAGGACCAGGCAGAGTGTGGGTATGGAATAGGCGTTTAGCCTTCTCTGGAGTGTCTCCGCCCGATCTTTGAACTCCAAAAGGCCGCCGGTTGGGCTGGTTGTCAGTCTGGACCCGGGGAGGAGAGTCTGGAGGTTGGCGTTGATCACCCCACTGCGGTGAAGGATGTCGTCGACGCTTTCGAGGGTGAGGAAGCTTGGATCGGCGATCGAATACCAGGCGGCCGTTTTCAAGATCGAAGGGTCTTGTGGTGCAAGAATCTCGGAAATGACATCTCGAGGCACATAGATGCGGTTGGTGAGTTGGCTGGAGTGAACAAGCCACTTCGGGTCGTTGGAGTCGAGAGGTTCGAAGATCCCCAATACTGCGACATCGAATTCGGGGATGGGATTGGTGGAAATCTCTTCAAATTCACTCAGTGTGAAACGATCCCCAATTTTCAACCCGGCACTCTGGGCATAGGAGGTTGAGATTGCGACCTCGATCGAACCCTCGAAGTTGTAGAGACTCTCGCTCGGCCAGCGTCCTTCTGCAAGAAGAGCGAGTTCTTCGATCTGAGGCGACCAGAGAAGCGTTGCCGAGTCCCGAGGAAAGGTGTTTCCGCTTGAGTCGGTATCGAAGATTCTGAATCGTCGCGTTTCCAACAACAACGTTTCATACAGTGAGGGGAGGCCAAGAGCGGGGAGGCCGATGTCCTTCATGTATGAATCCGCGGCTTCTACCTGGTCAAAGGTGGAGCGGGTTGGGCCGGTCTCTGAGTACCAGAACAGGTATGAGAATGGGGGACGGAACTCAGAATCGGCGAAATCCTGGTTGGCAAGGATCCTTCCTAAAGCCGCGTCGGTGTACATGGGTATAGAGGTGGGTAGAGCCACTGATAGTGCTAGGCCAACCAACAGAAGCAGGTTGAGGACGGGCCGCGATAGGAGTCTCTTGAAGGCAAGACGGAACGATGTCAAGGGATTACTCCGATCTCTCCCGCCGTGACAGCTCCGATCACTTCGATTCCGTCGACAGTCTCCAAGCCCTTCTCTATCACAACCCGTCGGATGGTCTCCGAAGTCTCAATCAGGAGATAGTGGTCGGCTCCGAAGAATTGGACGGCGTCTTTGGGAACCCACAGAACGTTCTCTTTGGTCGTGGCGTCGAAGGAAATTAGGACTTCGTCGCCAATTCGGAATAGACCACCGTCGGGTGTGATCGTTAGCCACACCTCCGAGGCTCTGTCCCCGAGACCTATTGAGGCGATCCTCCCCATAATGGGAGCTGTGGATGATCCCTTCTTGTTTAGTGTGAGTTCGGTGTTCACGCCGAGGAATTCGGCGATATCGGTTTCGACCTTGGCCTTGATCACGAGGTCCGAAGGGCTTGCTATCTCGACTATTGGGGTTCCTGCCGGGATGGCTTCGGAGACTCTTCGGCGAGATACAACGATTCCGTCCTGAGGGGCTTTGACTTCGAAGAAGGCGGGGAGTGCGCGGCTGGCTCTCCAGTCTGTAGGTAGGCCGAGCGACGCGGCGTGAAACTCGGCCTCAGCAACTCTTTGGGCTCGTTGGGGAGAGAACCCGAACACCGTTATCGATAGTCGGGCGGCTTCGAGTTCCAGGGCTGCCCTCTTCACCTCGTCTGTGGGGGACAGGGCAAAGAGGAGATCTCCCTTTTCGACCTCGGTGCCTTCGGCTGGAGGGGTAACGGAGAGCCTTCCAGTTATCGGTGTCGTGACCGGCGTTCGTTGCTTCGGTTCGAGGACACCGCTAAAGAGGTAGCTTTCCGTCAGGTCGCCCTTTCTCACGAGGTAACGCTCGGTGGGAGGATCGGGCGGAGCGAAATCGATGGGGAGCCCTTCGTTCCGGGGGGCTTGTCGCGGTTCTGGGAAGCTAGCGCACCCCGTCAGAGCCGTCAGCGTGACTGCGATCAGGGAGATTCGGATATTCAGTCGAACAAGCCTTGGTCTATTCCGGGGGAAGAGCACGAGGAAAACATAGTGGGACTTTGGTGGGTTCTGGTCGTTCAGGTCTGACATTTCGAAAAGATCGCATGAAACAGCTACTGAATTGGGGAGTGTTGGCTAACTTCTCAGGTGTGACCGACGACATCTCCGCACTCATTTCTCGAATCTCTCTGCGCGACAAACTCCTCCTGCTGTCGGGGATCAGCCCGTGGCTAACGTATCCGATCGAAGGGGTGATACCGTCGCTGAAACTCTCGGACGGACCCCACGGAATCCGAATAGTCGGGGGACTCGATGTCCGCACATCGATTCCCACTACCACATTTCCGGTTGAGGCAATGGTCGGACAGACTTGGAACCCTGAGCTGGTTTTCAAGATGGGTCAGGCGATTGCCCGGGAGGCTCGCGAGCAGGGCGTTGATGTTGTTCTCGGCCCTGGAATGAACGGGAAGCGTTCACCTCTGGGCGGCCGGAACTTCGAGTATTACTCGGAAGATCCATTCCTTTCGGGGGCAATGGCGAGCTCCATGGTTTCGGGGATACAGTCTCTGGGCACTGCCGCCTGCGCCAAACATTTTGTTGGGAACGAGCAAGAGACGAATCGGTTTCGGGTGGATTCCGTGATTGATGAGAGGGCCCTTCGGGAGATCTACTTG
>CAYTVW010000155.1:0-4723 GCA_964441865.1 uncultured Acidimicrobiaceae bacterium | reverse complement strand
CTCTGGGACCCACGCCGAATCACCCAGCCACTCTGATGGAGGGACTGCGTAATACCCGTTTGCGAGGTTCATAAGCACCCCGTTGGATTCAAGACGTCGGCCTTCTTGTGACGGATTCGCATAGACTTCTGCCAAATCGCGTGGACGCACCACTCGGGTCGATCGACGCAGTAGCTGTTTCGGGATACTCACAGATGGCGACATGTGCGCGCTGATTATAGGGTATGAGCTGAGTACTAGCGCGGGTTTTTTGGGAAACAAGCTAGCTATGCCTACGGCGGTTGGGGCTCGGTCACATAGGTGTGTCCGAGTGGACTGGTCCAGTTTTCACGGCCGTTTAAGTGTCTGTGTACCCATCCGTGGTCTTTTAACCGATGATCGTGCCGACATTTCGGCCCCAAGTTTTCAACAAAGGTCCCTCCGCCTTCCGACCACGGTCTTAGATGATCAAGGTCGCATTGGGACGACGGAACCCGACACCCCGGGAATGTGCAGGTGGGATTAGTAACTTGGACCTGCCGGGACATTCCCTTGTTGGGACGGCGACGGTTAACCACAACGGTCGCCACCGATCCGTCTTCCCGGGTAACAACCGTACGCCATTCCGCTCGTGGCTGTTCTTCAGCAATCTTGCGAGCGACTTCCGCAACCACCGGACCAAATCCGGCAATTTCGGCTCCCCTCTCGTCTAAACCGGCAAGTGTGGTGAGGTCGACCTTCAATTCGATGTAACCCTTCCCACCGTTGGTGGGATCGGACCCCAACAACAGGTCGGCGGCAATGTCGGCCCGAACCTGGTCAGCAGTACGTCCGGCAGGATCAACCGTCTTCTGATGTCGGCCCACCCGCCGAGCTATCGCCCAACCTTTTTCGGCAGGGATATCGAAAAGGAAAACATTGGCGGTCCCATCATTCGTCTGTTCAACCCACAGACGACGCGAATCAACAGCATTCTCATACCGAGCCTCAGCCTCTCCAGTATCCACATCGACACAAAGCCGACGGATCCAGGCACTGATCTGCCCGGTGGTAAGCCGTGGAGCCCTATCTGCAATCTCGTCTACCACAGCCCGCGCCTCAGATTCGGGAAGATGTTCTGTACCTTCAGCAATCACCCGGACCCGAGCCAGGTCAAGAAGCCCAGCCCGAAACATCCCATACAGCCGAGGCAGCCGCTCAACAACATCGACCGCTAACACGTGACGATTCTGGGCGGCACGCCTAGTCAGATGCAGAGCCGCACGGATCTCATCAGAAACAAACTCTTCTTGCTCGGCTACCCGATCACAAGCCGACAGACCGTCACCGCCGTAGTCATTAGAAATCCCCACAACATCACCCATAGAACCGGCCTGAAGATGAGCGATCTGACGCTCCCGAGCCCTGAGAAGCCGAACCAACTCATGACCATCCAACCGAGCCTGGTCGACCTTCTCTAACAGCACAGCCAACAACACCCCCGGCACCAACACATCATCCCCAGGCAGCACAACAACATCATCGTCTCCGACCCCGTCACGCAACGCCGCCTGAGTGAGGCCAACAGCCAGCTCACCCTGGTCGTCGTCACACCACCCCGACAAATATTCAGTTGGAAGAACATCACTTCCAAGATCGAACATATGTTCGATTCTAGACAACCCCAACGACAGAAACAAGAGGGTTGATCGACAGCCGGGAAAGAATTTCCGCGGCCCCCGGACTCACTTCAATACCAAGTCTCAAAACCCTAGAGTCGGTTTGAACACCAGCGAAAATTTCGGACACAACCCGCTGATTGTGATGTGGGATAGGTCGAATGTGGTGGGCCTACCAGGACAGAACGCGAACAACTTGAGGGAGAGCGTGCTTAAGTGAAGTCTTTTCGGATCTCCTGCAATCGAGCCCAGTCCGCATCAAGGTCCGTCGCTGAAGGACGCACGCTCAGCTGCTCCAGGGGTTGGGAATGGCCGCCCATGTATCGGCAGGCTTTGTTAAACATCGGAATGAGCTCCTCGATCGCATCAGCCAGCAGATCCGGCTTGAGACGACTCAACCGCCCCATCATGATGTTTGGCCTGTAGCGCTCCGTGATTCCAGCAAGCATCTCCTGCTCCACGAACGCTTCGATCCAAGACCGCAGAAGATCGTATCCCTTCTCGATGAGCGCGTCTTGGGCCGGGGGGTCCGCCTTCTTAGCGGCGCCAATCACCTCATCAATCCGCTTTCCGATGGCCTTCGGGTTGTCTTGCCGCGGACTCTCCCCTCCGGCAATGATCCCCTTGGCATCCTCGCTGTCGCGGACGGAGTAGTAGGTGACCTGCTCCTTCCTCTTTTCGAAGAACGTGAGGAGTTCGGTCGTGAACCAGATGTTGTGGGTGAAGACAATTACCTGGTGAGTGTCAGCCAGCTTCGCAACGCGTTCGGCAACCTCACGCAGGCGCCGATAGTCGAGGCTTGTCACTGGGTCGTCGAACACGATTGGGGCCCGGCTCCCTCGCATTCTGCATTCCGCGAGGAAGTCCGCTAGTGCGAGGACTTTCTGCTCACCCTCGGAGAGAATCTCAGACGGCCGATACGATGCGGCAACAGTCTTCCGTCTTTCTGCCTGCCCGCGCCGTCCTTGGAAGTGGAGTTCAACAACAGGTGCCCTGAGCGCCTCACGCTCCTCAGCGAACAGATCACGGAAGCTGCTATTGACCAAATCCTGGCTGGCGACCTTGGCGACTTCCGTCAATGACTTCTTGACATTGGGCAAGCGGCCGCTGAGCGCTTGAAAGCGCTCGTATGCCTTCGCCTCCTCTACGTAGGAGGTCACTGAGGCGAGTTGCTTCGAAAGCTCGATGCGTGCTTCAAGCTCAGCCAGTTCCTCTTCCTTCTCGCCCAGGACTTTGGACCTGTCCGTCTTCCGCAACTTCAGTTCAGTCTCGTTGCTGGTCGCGTCGGCAACCAGCTTCGCCAGAGACTTCACGAGACGACCCGCGTCATCCGAGAACCCGTCGGCGGCGACCGCGTCGCCGTTCGCTGTACCTTCCGCGATCCCCAGAACACGCCCGACGACCCCTGTCGCCACCTTGACCCAGTCCTCCGAGGATCCCTGCTCGATTTGAAGCTGGAGGAACCGCTCGACAGCTGGCAGATCGAGACCATCAACCGTCAGAGCTCTCTCAGCCATGAGAGCAGTTGCCGAAGTCAACTGCCGGGCAAGGGAGTCGTCCAGGAAGGTTCGGTACCTTCGCACCAGATCCAGCGCCGACACCGAAAGCTGCTGGCGACAGTAGATGCAACGGTCGCCGTCACCGGGATACTCCTCGAGGCCCTGATGGCGCAGGTATGCGTCAGCTGCAGCGATCAGCTCTTGCCAATGGTCATCTGGGGGCCCCGGTAGTTCGTCACGATCGAACAACTTCGTTCTGGCGTGCTCATGTTCCTTCCGAGCTAACTCAAGTGCCTTGCGAGCCGTTTCATAAGCTGCCGCCTCAAACGAAGCAGATCTCTTCGCAACATTCGAGAGGAGACGGAGAGATTTCGCCCTCTCGGATGCAGCGAATATCTGGTCGTCGATCGTCCTGCCTCGCAGGGCCGCGACCTCTTCGAGGAGCTGCTCACGCCGCTCTTTTTCCCTCGGCGTGACTTTGGACACCTTGCCGAGCACATCAAGGTCGCTGGCTGCGCCAAGACTCTCAATGAGCGGATACGTGCTTGTGCCTCGCTTGAAATGGCGCAGGAAAGGGTTGGGCCCAGGCCGAAGATCCTCGATTTCTTTGGCGAGATGGCTTTGCACCCCCTCGATGCCATCCGAGATGTAGGAGAACAGTGCAAGATCGGCTGGCGTGTACACGTAACCCAGTTCGTCGTCGAGGTGGACGCTGACCGAGAGCCAGTCGAAGACACTCAAACGAGAGAAAGGCGATACGCCTTCTTCGTTCTGCCAGGTCGTTTCGGCCGCCTTTGATCCCAGGCTGTAGCGAAGACGCGCCTTCGGGGAGGGCTGAGGGCTCGTCGCGTGCGCATTGGGCAAGATCTCTTCGGCTGTGCGTACCTTCGCTGCCCGCTTGAGAATTCGCGAGTATCCAGTCTTGCCAGCACCGTTCTCGCCGAACAGCACCGTCAGGTGCTCGTTGAAGTCAATCTTGTTTCCGGCACCGAGGGCATTCACGCCCTCGACCTCATCGAGCGACCGCAGAACAAGAACTGTCTCTTCCTTACCGCCGTTGTCATCGATCTCGAGCTTGGGACTGGGTGCCGCGACAGCGTCGGATAGGCCCTTCTCGGCCTTGTAGGACTCATAAATGCGATCTAGCTCGGTGCCACTGAGGGGTCTCCTAGTTGACAAGACTTCCGAAACCACTAGCCGAGCCCAGCCGTCATGGTCGTTCGCCCACTCGACCAGCAGAGCCCGTGGGGTCCTCGCATCCCCTGATGTGGCAGCGTCCTGATTGGTCACGAAGCCTCCGAGTCGAACAGTGATTTCGCTTCGTCGTAGTCATCGGAAAGGGTTCGCGACCTTGTCTGGAAGTCGAGTTCGCCTCGCGTGTCACGATCCGTCCAGTACTTGCCCTTCAGCCTTGAGGCCGGGCGGCCTGTGACCGTTATAGATACCGATCCTGGGTGGATCGGGCTCCTATCCCGATACCGGCTGTCGGGCAGGTTCAGGTAGAAGTAGTCGAGGGACGTGATCCCGTCGCTCATCGTCACCGCAGCCAACGACGATCGCGAACTCGATTCGTCGGTCAGCAGAGCG
>CAYTVW010000154.1:0-4736 GCA_964441865.1 uncultured Acidimicrobiaceae bacterium | reverse complement strand
GGTGGGGAAGCTTCTGGGATAACAAGCTGGAAATCGTGGCTGCTTATGCTTAAGGCCGCAGTAGCTGGGATGTTGTTGCGACGTAGATACGAAACCCTTCCACCGGAGACATTCTGGTCTACTGGATATCGATGATGACCTCAATAGCCATGGCTACTCTTTTTGCTACGAAGGTCACCAATCAGGGAAGCTGAATAGCCGGTCAATCCGACGGCATCATCCCGCCCACCCGAAGGATCAAGAATGGTATGGATATGGCCGGATTAAGCGTTTTGACATTGCTGGCCGGAGGCCGAGATTTGGGAATCTACATATGGGCATTAGCTCTGATTCTCATCGTATCGGGCGGAGTTAAGCTCAGGAATCGCATCCACCCGGGCCCACTCTCTAAATGGGGGAAAGCCTTAGTTGGCTATATCGCCTTCATCGTTGTCACCACCTATGCCTCCATCCTCTGGATCTTTCTATCTCAGTAATCCTCTGAATAGGTTTGCTTCCTCCCCTCGGTGCGGGTGTAACCACCATCTTTGGTCGTATCTCCGTTTTAGAGAGGTAGCCACGAGCACTCGGATCCTTTGGGACATTTTGTCCAGATTCGATTCAAGCTCCGCTAGCCCAGTGGCTGAGAACACATTCGGGACCAGTACCAATAAAGGCTCTTCGCAGGCTGGAATACAGGGCGCGACAACGCCCGACAAACCTTCCAACCTGACATTCCGTACTTCCCCGAACGGTTCTTCAAGCGGTCGGCCCATCGGGCGTTGCTTTCACTGAACGTATCCCTTATCACCGTTCTGGTCAAGCCCCTTGACAAGGCTCTGCATCGTCGCGCAATTGATGTCTATCTACATAACTTGCCGCAATTGCGATTATCGTGGGTCACGTTCACCACGATTCACACGGAACTCTCCACATATCCACAGGAATCCACAGGGATGACACCGACCTCTCTGTGGATAGAAAAATCAGGACGTCTTTTCGCGTTCCTCAACCGGCCCCATATACGCCTGAAGAACCCTATCGGCCGTCGCCTCCCAACTGAATTCTCGCCCCCACCGGAGTGCAGCCTCGGAAAACGATCCTTCCTGGTCACGAAGCACTGTCGCCAACGCCTCGGCGTGAGCCATCGGTCCCCAGCCTTCGACCAACAGACCACTCCGGCCCGGTTCAAAAGTATGAGGGAGACCCCCTACTCTCGCCGCCACCACGGGTAGCCCACATGCTTGCGCCTCAACCACCACCAAACCGAACGTCTCGCTCCGCGACGGCACATGGAGGACATCAGCGGCCTGGAAGTAGGTCGCCAGTTCGGTTCTCGGAACCGGCGAGAGAAACTCCACCGAGACACGCAACCTCCCCGCTCGAGCCCTCAAGGCCTCATACTCGTCGAGACCGTTTGGACCACTCGGTCCCCCTATCACAACCAGCCGGACGCCATCAACCAGGCGGTGAAGCTCCTCGGCGGCTGCCAGAGAAATATCGACACCCTTGAGAGACTGAATTCTCCCCACGAACAGGACGATCGGCCCATCCCCCCAACCGAGAGAGGCCCTTGCGCGAGTCTTCGACCCCGGGCGGAAAAGACGATGGTTGATTCCGGGAGGCGAGACACAGAGCTTCGCAGGATCAGCCCCGTAGTGAAGAATCAGATCCTCCGCCTCAAACGGAGTTGAAGCCATCAGACAATCGGCATCCTCTATCACATCGTGCTCCGCCCCGATTCTCAGCAGACTCTCGGGAGGTTCGCCCGGCCTCCGCAACAGGTCTTTGACGCGCCCTAGTGTGTGGAAACTGTGGGCGACCGGGAGCCCGGTCTCCCGCTTCACGATCAACCCGGCCCAGCCAGAAAGCCAATAGTGAGTGTGGACGATATCGGGGTGACCCAAGGATTCAATTGCCGACACCACTCCGTCAGCGAACTCTTCGACATACTGAGCCATCTCAAGGATCGGGATGTTCCGATGGGGCCCTGCGTCTAGATGGTGGACAATAAAGCCCTCCGATGCTTCAAATAAGTCTGGAGCATCCGGTTCCCTACGGCGAGTGAAGATATCCACCGTGACACCTCGCGACGCCATCGCCTCGGCCAGCTCCTTTACGTACACGTTCATACCCCCGGCGTCCCCCAATCCGGGTTGAAGCAGCGGGCAGGTGTGCATGCTGAGGAAGGCGACTCGACTAATCATTTGACGCCCCCCACGATATAGAGGAGACGAGGGATTGCCCCCAGACGTGACTTATAAGGTTCGTCCCCCTTGAGGAAGTCGAAACTCCGTTTCCCTCTCAAGATCGCCTCTTTGATCGCGATCAGGACCGCCACCAACCCCGGGGACAACTCCGATAGAAGCGGATCGTACGCCGAGTTATACAAGTAGTAGACGCCGGAATCTTCCGCCCCGAATAGGGCCGCTGCCACTCGATCTCCGGCGCGAAGAAGGCTCGTTGACCAGGCCGGATCTTCAGCAAGCGTGGCGAACCGTCGATGGTTCCGATCGTCCATGAACCTCCCCTTTTCGCCAGAGGCGAGACGATGAAGGCGCAAAAACTCTTCGAAACCCCACCCGGCCCCTTGATGGGTCTCCAGCCGGAGCTCCCCGACCGCACCCTCAAATCTTCTCAGCTTCCGTCGAGCCTCGTGCCGCTGCTTCTTGTCGAGGGAACCCAAGTAGTCGTCGAAACTCCTAGGGAGATCGAGTACCTGAGATGCATGGTGAACCCGGGTTGAAGGATCGATTCCACCGCCGACCAGACCAGCTTCGACAACAGGGACTGCCTCTTGTGGGAGGGAATCGAGACTCACTTGCGTACCAGCCTTCGTTCCAGACAGAAAGGCCGCCAGAAGGTCAGAGGAACCTTCCCCCAACGGAGAGTGATAATCGCAATAGTCGGGGTGGCCTGCCATCTCCAAGACACCTGATCTCCATGTCAAGACCATCGCCCCAGAGGAGGAGTCCCCAAGAAGCAGGACTTCTTCTTCGTCAACGGATGTCATGGTTCGCAAGAAATTCGGACGAGGAAAAGGCCCGGTATCGGGAGCTACCGGGTCCAGGGTCAACGCAGGGTGTTCCCAGATCTCGGTTGAAGGCGGGTTCGGGTCGGCTGCAGTCACGGCGCTTCCGGGGACATCACGGAAACAAACACTAGACAGGTGAGGATTCTTCCCGATTCAGGATTCCTGGACAGCGTGATCGGCTTTGTACAGCTCGGTCAGGCGGGCCGCGAAACGGTCTTCCACCAACTGAACCTGCCGCCGCTCAACCGAGAAAGTCTTTTCGACTTCCTCCAGAGTCTTGATCGCGCTCTCCAGGTCGGGGTCAGAGATCTCGTCGATCCTCAAGAGAACATCGTTCCCGAGGAGACTGTCGAGGTCGCGTCGGCCCACCTCGGGGAGAAGCGGGAGATCCGTGCTAATGACCCGTCCCGTATTACGGCAAGTGCGTTCAGGATCAGAGAGGATCTCAGGGAGCGCCTCTATCAGCGAGCGGGTCTCCTCTCCGGACCGCCTCCGCAACTCAAATTTGAGGAGATCGATACGGCCATGGAGAAGCCGCCGGTAATAGGACAGCTCATTCTCGACCTCTCGGGCAGTCGCCCTCCGGTCTCGAACCTCATCCAGTTCCAACTCTTCTACACCCGCGCTGAACTCGGGATCGAGTACTTGATCGATTCGTCGTCTCTGCATTTCCATCAAGCCTATCGGCACACCTGGACCAAAGCTGGATAGGGATTTACAGCGGAGTAGCTCTTTCCACCGGGATGGATTTCGAAGTGAAGATGCGGATACCCACCCTTGGCGTTCCCCGTATCGCCATTGAAACCTATGAGATCACCCTTGTTCACGTATTGGCCATTTCTCACGTTGAAACTGGAGAGATGAGCGTAGTAGTAGCCGTAACCGCCGCCCTCTAGCCAAATCGCGTTCCCACCCAGACCTCCCGTGCGAGTGATGACCGTCCCACTGGTCACGGCGTAGATCCGACCGTTCCATGGCCCCATCAAGTCGGTCCCTTTGTGTTTCCGACCTCCCGACCTTGGGGCGCCCCAAGAATCAACAAAGGATGACCCGGGGAATGGACAGATGAACCCTGGAATGTTTCCGGGCCCCTTATATCCGGCAGTTTGAGCCGCCCGCTTCCTAGCCAGTTCGGCGGCGACTTGCGCCTGATACTGCCTCTGCAGCTTCTGGCATTCGGAGTTCAGCTTCTTGAATGCGGCCTGCTCTTTGTCGGCTGCTTCCTGTCGCGCATCCATCACCAAGGTGGCCTCGACCTCAAGAGCCTGCAATTCGCTGTCGAGCGCCTCCAACTCAGTAATGAAGCGGTTGAGGGATT
This sequence comes from uncultured Acidimicrobiaceae bacterium, assembly GCA_964441865.1. Classification (GTDB taxonomy): domain Bacteria; phylum Actinomycetota; class Acidimicrobiia; order Spongiisociales; family ZC4RG35; genus CAYTVW01. The sequence goes on along the minus strand of CAYTVW010000154.1, from coordinate 405 downwards.
CTTTGGCGGCCACCATCTCGTCGATCGATTCCTGGCTGGCAGTGCTCATCCTCTGCAAGAGTTCACGACTGACAACCATGTCGCTTAGGGAAGTCGACAGCAGGTAGACCGAACTGTCCAGGTTCCCGCCTTGCATGTAGAGCTCGACGGTTTGGCGTTCGAAGACTTCTTCTTTACGGGAGATCTCGGTGCTACGCGCCTCAACCATGCTGGACACCCGTGCCCGTTTTGACTCGAGTTCCTCTCGACGTTGACGGAGTTCCTCAGATTCCCAGTAGGCCTCTTCGAAGGCCGCCCGGGCAGCTTCATATTCGGCGGCCTGTTCCTTGGAGGCAGCACAAGCCTCGTTTACCTGGGCTTTGGTGACTGACAAGGCGGGAGTGGCCGGAACCGCTCCGACTAATG
>CAYTVW010000153.1:0-4784 GCA_964441865.1 uncultured Acidimicrobiaceae bacterium | reverse complement strand
GACAAAGAACCCGACCAAACCGGCTGACCCTCTTAACCTGTCCATCATCTGACCACCTTGCCTCCGCCCAAAGTGGGCTTCGAAGCCATCTCGTACAAGCCCATCAAAACGGTGGCGTCGTTCCAACTGATCTTGATACACCCAAAGGATTCGTAGCTACTAGAAGACCATGGGGATTTGCTGTGGATGAAAAGATCCTCACGGACTGTAGAGCCATCAGAACACACATGGTCTCCTATGTCCCACGCGGGCCCTCTCATATCGCCAGTGTTCTTGTAAACGAAGTAATTGCTTATGGTATAGGTGCCGTCCGGAAGCCAACCCCCGCCCTCAGGTGCCGGGTCGTTTGTCTCGTCGTAAACGTTGCATTCATCCATTGAATCAGCCGGATCGTTTGTTCCTGCACCTCCTGAACCCGCCCGCATCTTGTACCGATACCGAACATCACCGAAGCTCAAATAAAACGTCAACTCGTTGTAACGGTGATCACTGGAGTGTTTGTCCAGAACAAAAAACGGCGATTCCGAAGCGGCGCTAGACACGTAGTCCTCTTCGACCATATCCCCTCCCGGAACGTATTCCGCACTGGCCTGCGTATAGGCCAACGAGAACGTTGCCACTAACACCAGAGCCAAAAATCCACTGATCTTGCTCATCTAATCCTCCCCGATTTCTTACTGTGACCCTCGAAACAGCTAGCTTCGCTGGATCAATCCAAAGCCTGGTCCCCGTTGAATGTCGGGAATGCCCTGCTCATCTATAACGAGGCAATACCCCGCCAACACTGTCAGCTTCGTCGTCGACAGGCTACGCAGAACCAAAACTACTACCCGAGCAGCCTCCCATTCTCTAAAGAGTGCCGACGCCCTGACGACACGCGGACAACGAAGCTACACACACACACACACTGTCAACCAGTTAACAACCTAAACAACCCACCTGGCTCAATCTTGGAACGTCGGTGTAGACCAGGTCGGGAAACCGGTATCTCAGCTTCAGCCCACAACCGCTCAGGAACTCGTTCTCCTCGCCTCGACGTAGCCAGCCGATGTTGGCCAAGGACTCGCTCTATTCGGGAGCGAAGTCTCGGGGCCCAGTCGATTCTCCGGTAGATAGGGCGAACACCGACGAACAACACCACATCAGTTCGGTCGGCGCCCTTCTTGCCCTTGTCGGGGAATCAGAGGGTGGCAGTCAGAGGCATGCTCTACAAGGAATTCGACCCGACCGCCACCACAACAACCAGACCCGCAGTGAACCACGGACGCCCAACTAGTTCGGAACGTTTTCTTTCAACCATGCTTCCCTCAACTCCGCCTCAACCACCGCTATGACCTTGTCGGCCTCCTTCTGACACTCCACATCCGCCTCATAAATCGCTATCTCACGCTCTCTGGCCTGATTCCACCACGGATCCCCATACTCGACCCCCTCAGGCCGCATTTCCTGTTCGTAGAGAAGCTGGTCGATAATATGCCACCGGTCCACCACGTCATACCCCTTGGCCAGCATGCAGGCTTGCCACCCCCGCCTCGCCTCAATCACACGCGGATCCTGCTCAACAGCCTCCTCCAAATACACGTACAAATCGTATTCCACCGACAACAACTCCTCCTGAGTCACCCCGTTCACCTCTTCGAATGCCTTGTCCACACAACCAGGCTCACCATCAACCCCCCAGAGAGCATCCATGTAGGACTCAAGAGCCTCCGGACTCAACCCATTCATAATCTCACCATTCGGATTGACAGCCTCCGGCAGCTCCGGTTCGTCCTCCGGATTCGACGCTGTGTAAACACCGTACGAAACGCGCTCTGGCATTGAGGGCAGCGTATAGTCCGATTCCGGGTCTTCGTTCAACAACACCAGTGGGTCTACCCAAGGAATGTACTCAAAACCCGCATCCCGCATACACGCCGCTACCGCGTCTTCTTCCGCATACATCCTCCGAGCAAACTCAGTATCAGGCCGATCAGCATCCACCGAACCCCCAGAAGAACAAGCACCCACCAACAAACCAAAACCCAACAGCCAAACCAGCCTCCGGCTACTAATACCAAAACCACTCAACACGATGCCTCCTCTAAAGCCCAGACTTCTCCAAAAACCGTTCGCCACAACACGTCACTCCAACACAAGACTCTTCAGATACTCCGCAACCTCATCATTCCCAACCTCCTCGGCAATCTCCCAAGCCAACTGCCCCTGATCGTCAACAAACCCCGGATCAAAACCGCCAACCTCAACAACCGCACGAATCATCTCCACATCACAGTCCGCCAACGCCCCCGGATAGTCGTATTCCGAAATCTCCCCACCAGCCTCAGCCAACATCACAGCAATATCAACCCACCCACGGATCATCGCCCAAGAGAGCGGAGTCTCCGCCATGTCCGCCATCGCGGACGGATCAGCCCCCGCCTCCAACAGCCTTTCAACAACCTCAACATGCCCCGCATAAGCAGCATGATGCAACGCCGTCCAACGCTGATCGAGCGAGCAGCCCGCCAAATTCACATCAGCACCGGCGTCAAGAAGGATCTCAACCCCCTCCGAATTGTTCACAGTCGCCGCGTTCGATAACGCTGTCGGACATCCCCCATCAGGATCACCACCCGCATCCAACACAACCTGCAACAAATCATTCCGACACACACCCGCAAACCAAGACACCGCCGTCACATCAGACGCAAAATCAACACCAGCCAAACCCACAGCATTCCCCTCATCCGCCCCCACAAGAAGACGCGCCTCATCCTCCGGCAAACCCTCAAGAAGGTGAGAGGGGAAACCATCACCGCCGAATTCGCCGGCACAACGACTCACCCCAACCAACAACCCCGGATCAAAAGTCGTGGAAGTAGTCGCCGACCAAATCGTCGAAACCGTAGACGGCTCCGTCACCGTCGGCTGACTCGTGCCTCCTTCACCATCCGCAGAAGAACACGCCACCACCAAACACAAAACCCCAACCAACACCCTGCCCTTAGGTCGGTTCCCGCTTGGCCAGACGAACACCCTGCGACCGGCTCCCCCGCCCCCCTCAAAACCACCTAGCGCCATACCTGGACCCAACCCCGTTCTTCTTCTCATCTCAACAATCCTTCTATCCGGACAATCCACAGCCAAAGCGCCCGCGGGCTGTCGCTCAAACCCACACCCACCAAGGCTGCTTTCTCAACACCAACAACGTGTCTTGGGTATGCCCGGTTCCCAAGCATCCGCAAAACCGGTATCGAAAAGCCCTGCTACGGAAAAACCAGGCTGCCGACGAGAGGAAGAAACACCACCCAATGTATAACAGCAAACACCCACGCGACCACCGGACGAAACCTGCATAACAGGTAGTCGACTCCAAGGCCGAGGAGCGCTACCGGCCCAGTTACCAAAAAAGAAAGAATTCCAACAACCACCAAGAGACCGTCCAGATCTCCCTCATCTACAAAGGGGGAAGCCAAAGCTAACGACACGGAGACGACAACCGGAATGATCAGATGGAACTTGTTCAGACGCAGCCTCAGTTTCTCTTCCGCTGACATCGAAACGCATTCGGTTTGGGATGGTTCAGAGAGTGTTGTGTCCATGCGGAACAACCTAAACAACCCACCTGTCGAGGCCTATCGGGGAACACCCTGAATCCTTGTTAAGGGTACGCAACCCCCCGAACCCGCACCCACCATCCGGCACCGCCCGAGAGACGAATCTCAACCATTAAAGACTCACAACAACCAAGCAACGTTGGTATCGCCCAACCGGCCACCCAGACTTGAGCCAGACACCAACACACCTGGACAGGCAAGAAAGGGAGCTCCTAGGGAAGAAAGACCGGGCCGGGCTTCTCATGAATCATCCATCTTCGGCCACTCGGGGAAGCCCGAACGCACACCACCCAGCACTGTCAGGGTTTTGGTTGTTCCCACTTGACCCCGACAAACGCCTGGAACTCACGGTCGTAGGAGACAACAGTGCCCTGATGTTCGACAGCTAGCGCTGCCAGGTGGGCGTCGCTGATAAGGCCCCGAGATACTCCAGGTCCAGATAGCAGGTCGCGCATAATTGAGGCGTGACGGGAGGTCGGCTGGACCACCAGCGCCGACGGCTGGACCAGCCAGGCCTCGACCCTCTCGAAAGCACCAGCGACAGTCAGCGGGTGGGGGAACAGGCCGTCGTTGGTGACGATCCGCACAAATGCCAACAGCGCCATCCAACACAAACCGACAGTGGCACCCCCCGAAAGCGCCGAATCAAGCCACTCCTTCGACCGGGCGTGGTGTTCCGCATCTTCGTTAACGGCGTAAATCAGGACGTTGGCGTCAACAATCTTCATCGCCCAAGGCCGACCTTGTGAACCGTCTCGTCGTCTTCGAGTTCGGCTGCGATCCGCAACGCCCGATCCAAATCGATGCGGGGGACACCCATCGAAGCTGTCTCTGTGGCGAAGACTGGGCGTTCCACATTCGGTTCGCTCTCTCGAATAGCATCGTTGAGAGCAGCTTTGAACGACTGGCCACGCCGACGCATCCGAGCACGAATAATCGCCTCAGTGTCGGAGTCCAATGTCACGGTCGTACGCATACTGACAGCATAACATCCACCCATATGATGCCTAGGCATCATATCCCGGGAATCAGCCATTTTCCTGCCCTGGCTCGCGTCAACATCCATAGCGATGACGTTAGGAACCGGCTGTGACACAATCGTGCTCACCCCCGCAGCCCCACCGGAAAACGACCGTTCGTAGCCTCCGCCTGTCAACCACCCAAACCAGCGGACATCAGCCCATT
>CAYTVW010000152.1:0-4785 GCA_964441865.1 uncultured Acidimicrobiaceae bacterium | reverse complement strand
CTGGCGATTGAGTTGATGGAGCGGGTGAAAATTCCGTCTGCCCGCGAGCGGGTCAATTCCTACCCACACGAGTTTTCTGGCGGGATGCGCCAGCGGGTGATGATTGCCATGGCTCTCGCCCTTGAACCGGAGATCCTGATTGCCGATGAACCGACAACAGCGCTCGACGTTACGGTGCAAGCCCAGATAATGGCTCTCCTGGCCGACATTCAACAGGAGACCGGGATGGGTTTGATCCTGATCACTCACGACCTGGGCGTGGTCGCCGAGGTGGCCGACAACGTCGTGGTGATGTATGCAGGGCGTGAAGTCGAGAAGGGTGGGATTGAGGGTGTGTATCGGAGTCCGGCGCATCCCTACACATTGGGTCTCATGGACTCGATTCCTCGGAGCGACGTTCACACTGATCGCCTCAATCCGATCAAGGGCTCGCCGCCCGATCTGATGCATATCCCGTCGGGATGTCCTTTCAGACCCCGATGCCCATACGCGAAAGAGATCTGTGCTCTGGAGAATCCACCACTAGTCGAATTCGAGCCTCGCCGGTTAGCCGCCTGCCACTTCCGAGAGGAGGTGCAACGTGATCGGAGTTGAGAATCTGGAGGTTGTTCTCAGAGTCGAGGATTTGGTGAAGCATTTCCCGATCACCCAAGGGATCCTCCTTAAGAAACAAGTGGGGACTATCAAGGCCGTAGATGGGATCAGTTTCGTTATCAGACGTGGCGAGACGGTCGGGTTGGTGGGGGAGTCTGGATGCGGGAAGACGACTACTGCTCGAACCATTCTCAGATTGGAGGAGCCGACAAGCGGCCGGGCCATCTATAAGGGACAGGATCTCTTTTTGCTTTCGCGCGAGGAGATGAGGGAGCTTCGTAGAGAGATTCAAGTCATCTTTCAGGATCCTTACGCATCCTTGAACCCGAGGATGACTGTGGGCGACATCATATCCGAGGGTTGGAGGGTCCACGGGAGTGTCGTGCCGAGAAACCGCCGGGGAGCCAGAGTCAAAGAACTTCTTGAGTTGGTGGGACTGAACCCCAATCATGTGAGCCGTTACCCTCACCAGTTCTCCGGGGGGCAACGCCAGAGAATCGGGGTCGCCCGGGCGCTGGCGCTAGAGCCTTCGATCATCATCTGTGACGAACCAGTCTCGGCGCTTGATGTTTCGGTTCAAGCTCAAGTAGTGAATCTCCTGGAAGATGTCCAGGACGAATTCGGGCTTTCTTACTTGTTCATTGCTCATGATCTGTCGGTGGTCCGGCACATCTGCGATCGGGTTGAGGTGATGTATCTCGGAAAGATCGTTGAGACCGGAGACGAATATGGGGTATACGAGAATACGGCCCACCCTTACACCGAAGCCTTGTTGTCGGCGGTCCCGGTCCCGGACCCGGCTAAGAAGGGAGAGTATCGCCGGATTCTCCTAGAAGGCGATGTCCCGAGCCCTGCCGATCCGCCGAGCGGATGTCGTTTCCGCACCCGCTGTTGGAAGGCTCAAGAGGTCTGTGCTACTGATGAGCCTGCTCTGGTGGAGAGGGGGCAAGGTCACCCCGTGGCCTGCCATTTCCCTCAGATTGACTGGCGATAGGCGACACACGCGGCTTCAGAGCCTCCAAGAACACCCCGAGACGGAGTCCTAGTTTGGTGGAGAGATGCCTAGTTGCTGTTGTGGTCTTCGAGGAGCTGAATGGAATGCTCCAGAAGTCCCGGATCGAGCCGGTCTCCGTGGCCGGGGACGAGGATATCGAAGTCGAATCTCTCGAGATTTCGGAGAGAATCCGGCCAGGCCACCAGGTCAGCGTCGGCAGTGTTCCCGATCTCGTCCCAGCCGATTACCAGGCATCCCCCGAAGAGGACCCGTTTTTGCGGGAAATACACGACGACATTGTCGGGGGAGTGGCCGGGGCCCGGGTAGTAGACCTCAACTGATTCACCCTCCAAAGTCAGAACTAGGCCGGATTCAATCGGGAAGACCTTGGTCGGTGGAGTGAGGACGATTGTTCTGAGGCCTTCAGCGAAGCGAGCGGGTTCGTTTGCGGTCCACGAGATCGTCTGATCCAAAGAAGCTTGGCCTCGTTCTTGGAGCATCGTTACCGTAAGGTCAGAACCGAAAACGGCGATTCCGGCCTGAATGAGGGCTTGGTTCCCTCCCAGATTGTCGATGTGGAAGTGAGTGTTGATGGCGACGATTGTCTTTTCGCCGATCGTCTCTTCCAGCCAGTGGAGTTTTTGAATCGTTGCGGCCGGGGTGTAGGGAGTGTCCACCAACACCAGATGATCGCCCACAACCACGGCGAGAGAATTGGCTGGCCAAGGGAAGCTGTGAGTGAACTCGAAGACCCCTTCCGAGATGTGTCGAACCGTCAGGTCTTCCGCGACCACGATGTTGGTGTTGGGGTCAACGGGGATCCCGTAGGGTGCGGGAGATTCGGTTCCGCATCCTGTGAGAAATGCGAGGGCGGTGAGCGCTAGAAGCGCAGTCGAGGCGGTGGTGGTCTTCATTGGGTCTCCGTTGTCTGGCGAAACGAGCTCACGACTCTTGGCCAAAGACATTCTCATCTGAAGGTGGCCTTCAGGTAGTAGGTCCAGAATGCTGGGATTTCGCGTACCACCGAGAGCGGCGTTCTCGCGATTCTTTGATACTCATTGGCTGGGATGGTGATCACATCGAGTCCTCGGCTTTGGAAGGCGAGCTGGATTCTTGGGAGATGGTAGAAGTGTGAGACGGCTGCGATGGAATCGGCTCCCGTGTCTTCGGCGAATCGGATGGTGTACTCGACCGTCAAATCGGAGTTGTTGCCTTCGCTGTCGGTGATGATCGCCTCAGGAGGGACCCCGAGCCTGACGGCGAGGTCGCGCATCACTAGGGATTCATCGATACCGTTCGGTGGTATCCCTCCCGACATGATGAGGATTGGAGTGAGTCCCTCCTGGTAGACGTCGACGGCGGTACGGACGCGGGCCTCCAAGCTGGCCGAAGGACGGCCGTCGTCGTAGACCCTCGATCCGAACACGACGGCGGCGTCGACCGGGCGGCGGTAATCGGTGTTCCCGAAGAAGAAGATCAGAAGGAGTGGGAGAGCTAGAACTGATACGGCCAAAGCGGCGGCGATCCAGCGTAATTGATGTTTGCTTGAGGTCGACTGTGGTCGTTGAACCTCCCATGCGAGCCAGGCGAATATCACCATCCAGATGACCGAGAGGGGTATAGGGAGTGCCGGGTCGATCGCGCCGGAGTCCCAAACCCGGTAGAAGTTGACGGAATTCCATGCGGCGGCAATCGCTATCCCGGTCAAGATCACTGCAGTTGGTGTCCGGATCCCCTGAGGAAGAACGGGTCGCGTTCCCCACGCCACGAGGCCGACCCCCGCTAGAGCCAGAAGAAACAGGCCGATGAGTCGGGGCATCGGCAAGTCAACTAGCCACAGGTTCTGGTCGAGTCCGGGTGTCCGTATCTCACCGATCAGGTTAAGGGTGATTAGTCCGCCGAGGAACAGAGCGAACCCTCTGGCTAAGGCGTGGCGGCGGTCCGGGGCATTCATGGTCCCCAGACGCTAACCGATTTCTTTCTGTAGTCGTGGCCGACTGTCACCGCTCGAACGATTTGGGGTCGAGAACGTTCCTCGATCCTCACGAGCGGCGTCTTGGTGTGGGGATTCGGAGATGCTGTTCTCGCCGTTCACGTTGCTCCTTCTCTGTGGCGGTCGGGGTTGTGTGGTTGTGCTGCCTGGTGGCGGCCTTTTCGGAGAAGGGAAGAAGATGAGCAAGAGACTTAAAGTGTTGGGGCTGGTCGGAGTGTTGCTGGCTTCGCTAGCGTTGCCGGTTGAGGCGAAGACGGACACGATAGTGCACCCTTACTGTACGACGACTCATACGATGTGGGAGAACTCCAGTTATATCTACGGCAGCACAGCCACCGGTCCGGAGGACCCCTGTGTGTCTGTGAAGGTACTGGTCAGAGTTTTTCGGTATGGTGTCTATACGGACTATTACACGTCATATTTCCCCGTACTCGCCTATAAGCGGCTTACTTCAGCAGACCAATCCCTCGTCTACACACAGCATTCTTTCTATTATCGAGCAGGAGACATGAATTACCCTAGCTCCTACAAGATCTGGCCGTGAAGAGTCGATCGGGCGTATGGATGATCCGACATTGCGCGTGTGCTCTGATTCTTGTTCTCCTGGTTTCGTGTGGCTCTCCAGAGATGGCGGCGACGCGATTGGACCCGACCGTTGTGGAGTTCGGTGGTACGACGACCATTCTCACGGTGGATGAGTACGATCCCGAATACCAGAACAGGATTCTCGAAGATGGAATAGTGAGTTTCGCCGAGTACGAACGAGCCGTCATGGACACGGTTTCTTGTCTCGAGGCCATGGGATATGAAGCCCACGTTGAAGAGGAATTGGGTGGGATGGCTTTGTCTATTGCCGTAGTTGGGACTGGGGGTGATTCTGAGTCCGAGAATCGGGAACGGCAGGCCTATTTCAAATGTGAGAACCACTATTTGAGCAATGTGCAGCAACTCTACGCGGAGACTCTCAGGGACTTCCAGTACGCGCTACAAGATGCGATTGTTGAGTGTTCTCAAAGTCTTGGGTTCGACCAGGTCACCGACTTTCCCACCTGGGCCGAGACGTGGGGTCAGACGGGTGATCCAGAGTTGGGGGCATGCTGGGATTCTTCAGAGAACAAGGTGCTGGAGGAATTCGGGGTGCCCGAAGGCGGCTGAGGAATCGCATATAGGATTATCAGTCGAATCTACAACGTGTGTTTCGGTC
>CAYTVW010000151.1:0-4809 GCA_964441865.1 uncultured Acidimicrobiaceae bacterium | reverse complement strand
AGGGCAAAGAATCCCAGTACTACTGAGGGGACTCCAGCCAACACTTCCAGAGTCGGTTTGAGGACACGACGAACACCCGGCCGAGCGTATTCGGAGAGGTAGATCGCCGAACCGAGCCCGAAAGGCACAGCCACCATTGTGGCGATCCCCGAAACCATCAAAGTGTGGCTGAAAAGAGCGAGGATCTGATATCTATCTCGCCGTGGAAACCAACCATTCGCCGTCAGCATCGAAGGTTCGACCTGTGCGATGAAGTTCCATGCCTCACCGACCAGTGAGACCACAATCATTACGGCGATCAGAATTGAGGCAGAGGCGGCCGAGAAGAAGACTCCTCGGACAAAGGCCTCTTTTCGACGACGACCACGATCTCCCGTCAAATCGACGACAGGCAATCCGACCGTGCTGGTCTTAGAAGGCTCCAAGATCTCCTCTCTGTCCCTAATCATATGCTCAGACAAGTCCTCCGGGATTGGGTCGCGGGACGAGGAAACAAATCCCTCGTCCCGCGGAAACCGTCTTCTTTCATCCCTTGGCCGCGGTCCATGCGTCCCGAGTCTCAGCTATCTCGGCGTTAGGAATGGCAACGTATCCAGCCTCTCCCACAGCCGCCAGTCCAGCGTCCGACAAGAAGTAATCGACAAACGCCACCACCGCGGGACGATCTGCCAGATTGTCCGTTCGCACGTAGATGAAGAGCGGCCGGCTCAGCGAGTATTCGAACGAAGCGATCGATTCCTCGGTCGGTTCGACGCATCCTTGCCCAGCGTCGACAGCAATGGCCTTCAGTTCGTCACGATTCTCTGAGTAGAAGGCAAACCCGACCCATCCGAGAGACTTTAAGTTGGAGGTGATCCCCTGGACTATCACATTGTCGTTGGCCGAAGCGTTGTAGTCGACGCGGGTCGCGTTCTCGGCTCCACGTTCTTCAGCAAGTGCTTCGATCACCAACTCGACATAGGTGTCGTATGTCCCCGATTCCTCACCAGGACCGGTGATGTAGAGAGGCTCGGATGGGAAATTCCCCGTCCCTCCAAGCTCTGCGGCCAGGGTGTTGGCGTCCGACCATTTGGAGAACCCCTCCGATTCGGGTCCGGTCAGAGCGTAAAGGTCGGGGAGTGTGAGGCAGGCGACACTGTCGTTCTCGGGGTGAGTCATGACAGTGATCCCATCCGTCGCGATGTGAAGCTCTACGAATTCGACACCCGCCGCCGCACACGCTTCCCTTTCCGAGTCTTTGATCGGCCGAGAAGCATCAGAGATGTCAGTCTCTCCTGCACAGAACCTCTTGAAGCCGTCTCCCGTACCCGGTCCTTCGACCGTGGTGTTGTAGGCGGGGTTCTCGCTATCGAATCTCTGCCCAACCCTGGCGGAGATCGGCTCAACGGTTGAAGAGCCGGAGATCACAATGGTCTGCGAGCCAGAACCAGGGCCGTTTGTAGTCGGCGTCGTCACATCCTTCGAGTCGCCGCAGCCAGAGGCCAAAAGGCCCACCACCAGAATCAGCGAGAGTCCTCTCAAGTTCTTGTCCACAAAATCTCCAATCCGAGACGATCTTGGTGTGTAGTCATTCACACAAGTGACTCTACGGAGGCCAAGAGAACTCCAGCCCACCAAGAAGTAAACATCAGATGAACTCTCGTTGCAGCTTCTCCTTGAGATCTCAGCGACGGAGAATGCTCCATTCCATTCCAACCAACGGCTTCTCGTCCTCAATCAGTGCGATCAGCTTTGTCTTCGTCCCAGTAATCGAGCCGATCAAAAGGCATCACCAACGCGGTCAATACGTTCCCGAGGTGAGCCGTAATCCGCTTCATATATCGCAGAGCGAGAGCGCGCGGGACTCCCACGTGGGAAGGTTCGGACGAAACGACCCAACCGTCGATCAGCTCGTCCATTTTATCTTGCCGCGCATCTATCTCAGGAAGGAGGCTCGCGGCCTTTTTGGCGTCTTTCTTCTCGAATACCCGAGCGGTATCGTCGATCAATCTCGCTGTCTCAGCGAACCTCTCCTCGAACTGACTCGAATCCGGACCCTTCGAGAAATCCACACCGTCTACCGCCAGATCCCACAGATTCTTGGCGTTGTCTCCCACCCTCTCAATGTCTTTGATAATCGACATGTAAGTCAAGATCAACGGAGTGTCCGCGCCGGACCCCCGAACCCCCAAGTGAATCAATAGCTCACGACGTATCGACCTTTCCTTGCGGTTCACGGATCGGTCGCTCTTTCTCAGGCTCGATCCGACCTCGTCAGCCAGGACACGGTTCATCACGGCATCGACCGCCATGGCAAAGGTTCTGGAGCAGCTGGCAAGCATCTCCTGAATCTGTTTCTCGATTAGTTCTATCTGGCTTTCGTCGCTTCCACGGAACAGGTCAAAAACCATCTCAATCACCTTCCAATTGTCAATACAAGCAGTGGTACAACCACAAACACCCCGATTACGTACACAACGACCATTCGACGGTGCTCCGACGCAACCGCCGAAACCTTCTGCGCCAGAACGATCGGGATTCGACGCAGGCGCCTGAATGGATAAAAGACCAGAGTCCCCGTCACATTGAAGAGTGTGTGTACTAGGGCGATCGTGAGCGCTTCAGGACGGTCGGCCGCCATCGACGCCAGAAGCCCAGTCACAGTCGTCCCAATGTTGGCTCCCAAGGTTACTGGGAAGGCGTTCTCCAGAGTGATGACTCCAGCCGCCAGAAGAGGAATGAGAACCGAAGTAGTTATCGAAGAACTCTGGACCATCACCGTGAGGACCGTCCCCACAACCATCCCACCGAGCCCTCCCCCCGTACTCAATATCTTGTTGAACGAACGCTCGATTCCTCCCGCCATCAGCTTCCTCATGTTTGACGTGATGAAAGCAAGGGCAAAGAAGATGCAGGCCAATCCCAAGATCAGAAGACTCGCTCCGACGACTACCCGTGAATCGGTCCAGTTTTCGAGAATGGATTGAGTGAAACTGACGGGCGCCTTCACAATGCTCTTGATAAAGCTTTCCTGGGTCAGATTCCCAGCCGAGGTCCCCGCGCCAGCAATCAAGTCAGTGAGGAAGCGGGCTCCCTTCTCAAGGAAGTGAGTTGCCATCTCGATCGGGAACAACAGCAGGACAGCCAGAAGGTTGAAGAAGTCGTGAACGGTCGCACCTGCGAAAGCACGCTCGAATTCTGGGCCCTTCCGAAGGTGGCCTAGAGCGGCGAGGGTGGCAGTGACAGTTGTGCCTATGTTGGCTCCCATCACCATCGGTACCGCTGCCCCTACCGTTAGGGCCCCTGAACCGACCAAGCCGACGATGGTGGCAGTAGTGACAGAAGAAGACTGGACCAACACGGTCGCCAGCATCCCAGCCGCCAGCCCGCAAATCGGAGAAGAGACAGCCTCAAGGAGACCTTCGGCGAATCCCGAGCCGAAACACTGGATGGCAGACTCCAGAGCTTTGACCCCGGCGAGGAAAACGTAAAGGAGCCCAATTACCAGAACAAGGCGAGCGGATCGGTTGAGTCTGTCGGACTTCTCAGTTGGGAAACGCACCGAACCGGAAAGTTACCAGATGGCAAACACCACTCGACCGGGCTGGTGGAACGTCCCCAACTTTGGGTAGTCCTCCCCGTGGAATCCGTGCTTCTCGGGGTGTATCGTCCAACCTGAACACGACCGTCGAACACAGATTCGAAAGCGAGAACGTCGATTGTCGGTCATCGGTGCAGACCCCGGTCAACTTAGAGAGCTTTCCAAACAGTTCAGCAGGTCGGCTGGTCAGATAGCCTCTTCCCGAGCGGCTATTGAATCCCGGATACGTTCGATCGTCTGGCAGGGCACCGACACCGAACGCTATAGAGCGCGATGGGTTGAACTCCGACACAGGCTGCAGCGGGTCGAGATCGGTCTGCAGGAGGCGTCCCAACTTCTCCGTTTCCACGCGGCCGAACAAGATCGCGCCTCCGCAGCTGGTGGGGTAGGAACAAGCACTCTGATTCCAGCGAGTCTGCTCAACGGCGGGTCGCAGGTCCCGACACGAGAGGAAGTCCTCGCCGACCTCTCCGACCGGGATACTCAAATACAGGCCCAAATCAGGTCAGATCTTGAGGATTTGAAGAAGCAACGAGACCTGCTGATGGCGGAACCGGATCACGGCGGCATCCTCGAGGGGATAGGCGACTTTCTCCCGTGGGTGAATTCGAAAGACGAGAGCATCTCCTACGAGATCGCGAGACTCAACACCCAGATTGGCTACCTTGAAGGCCTGCTGGGGCCATCTAAGGCAACCGGTCAACCGCGCCAATACCTGGTATTCGACTCCACCCCCGGCGACCAACGTTTAGTCGAAGTCGTCGGCGACCTTTCACAGGCCGACCGTGTGGTGATCCACATCCCGGGGTTGAGTACTGACCTCGAGGAGTACGCCGAGGGCGGAATCAAGGACGCCACCAACCTCTACCTGGAAGCCAATGCACTCACCGACGAGAACGTAGTCGTGATCTCCTCCATCGACTACAACGTCCCGGATGATCTTTTCGAGGCGGCATCCGGGGCGGGAGCCGAATCCGGGGTTGCCCCACTTCAAGCCCTCGTCGGCGATCTTCACGACATGGGGTTCGAGGACAACCAACTCTCGATCGTCGCCCACAGCTACGGAACACTGGTGACCGGGCGAACCATGCAGAACGACCTCGACGTGGGCAGAGCCATCATCTTGGGCAGCCCGGGAATGGGTGCCGGCGACCGAACGGGCTTGGGAAGCTCCGATGTCGAAGTGTGGGCCGCGAGAGCCCAAGACGACCCGATAGGAATGACTCCCG
>CAYTVW010000150.1:0-4827 GCA_964441865.1 uncultured Acidimicrobiaceae bacterium | reverse complement strand
TTCCCGGAGAGGTTCCCTACTGTCTTCAGGTTGGCTGGAGAATCGGGTTTGGATCCACAGAAGGATCTAATGCCGGTGTCACCTGCCGCTCACTATTTCATGGGTGGAATCGATACGGACGAGTGGGGTCGGAGCTCACTTCCGGGGTTGTGGGCGGCCGGTGAGGTCGCTTGCACTGGTGTCCACGGTGCCAACCGTTTAGCGTCTGGGTCTCTTCTAGAGGGTTTGGTGTTTGGAGCGCGAGCCGCAGAGTCAATCTCTCGAGACCGACTGGAGACTTCAAGGGAAGGGAAACCGAATTCCGACGATCTCGGGTTATCTCTCGACGAGACTTCATTGATTGAGGATGTTCGAAGGATCATGTGGGAACGAGTGGGTCTGGTCCGACACGGCAACGGGGTCTGGGAGGCGCGCGAAAGACTGATGAAACTGGAGCCAGAGTTGACCAGGTGCCATCCCGGACGTGTCGCCTACGAAGTGGCAAGACTTGTTACAGCAGCAGCTTTGAGGAGATCCGAGAGCCGAGGGAGCCACTATCGCGTGGATTATCCCGAACCGGACCCGTTCCAAAGGCAGAGGATTTTTGTGCAACCCATGTTTCAGGAGGAGAAATGAACCTAGCCGACCGGTCGGAACCTTTGATCTACGCGGCGCTGGAAGAAGACCTGGCGTCGGCCGGAGATATCACCAGTGATTCTTGCGTGTCGGAATTCGCCCATTCCCGGGCACACCTAGTTGCTCGAGCTCCCGGGGTCGTGGCTGGTCTAGGCATTTTCTCAAGAGTCTTCGAGATCGTTGACGAAGAGGTAGAGATCGATTTGAAGGTGTCTGAGGGTGATCGGGTATCTCCGGGGATGGTGTTGGCTGTGGTCGAAGGCTCCTCCCGGTCTCTTCTGGCGGCAGAGAGAACGGCTCTAAACATTCTCAGCCACATGTCTGGCGTTGCGACGGCTACCGCCACTCTCGTCGACCTAGTTAAGGGGACCGAAGCCGATATAGCCGATACCAGGAAGACGCTTCCGAATCTCCGAGCCTTAGAGAAGTACGCGGTGAAAACGGGAGGTGGGAGGAATCATCGGTTCGGTCTTTATGACGCAGTGATGGTGAAAGACAATCACATCATCGCGGCCGGAGGTATCCGGGAGGCGGTTCTCTCGGTTCGGAGCGAGGTCGGTCACACCGTTCGGATCGAAGTCGAGGCCGATTGCCTAGAAGCGGTCCAAGAAGTCTTGGAGATTGCATTCGACGAAGACTCACGAGTGGACGTTGTCTTGCTGGACAATATGAGCCCAGAGGAGATGAGCGAGGCAGTGAAGATGATCGGAGGGCGCCTAGTGACGGAGGCGTCTGGTGGAATTACACCTGAGACCGTGCGGAAGATCGCTGAGACAGGAGTGGATATCATTTCGACCGGATGGATCACTCATTCTGCTCCCGGCCTAGACATCGCCCTCGATTTTGTCTAGTCAGCTTCCGCAGACCCAATTGGCCCAACCGGCACTGTCGTTGTAGACGATCCAGGCTGCAGCCTTGATGTTGGCGACGGGGTCGAAGATATTTGCTCCGGTCAATCTCACGTTTCCGGAGAGTTCTTCCCATTGATCGTTCGGGAGTTTGAAGAGTCCCGCGTTCCCTGACACCGGGTCGAAACTCCGCGAGTTGAAACTCGAAAGGCACCAGCAAAGGCGGATCGCCTGGTCTACATCCTCGGGTTCGAAGTAGTCCTCGATGATGGCACGTACGGTGAGGACAGAGAGATACCCCGACTCGATAATCGTTGTAGTTGGGCGGCCGGGAATGATTGGATTTACCGGGACATAGATCGTGGTGACCGGGGTTAATGAACCGGTTGCCGAAGCCGAATTCGGGTTCCAAAAGGCAACAGCCGACGCCCGGCCCATAGTCCATCCGATGGCCCTATACAGCGCGGGCGCAGAAGTGGTAGGAGTGGAACTAGTCTCACGGTTGCTCGTCAAGACAGCGATTCCAAGCCCGGCTACCAGGAGCCAGGTGATTAGGACAGCCAGTCGGAGCGGTCGGTTGAGTCTCATTCGATGACTAAGAGTATCGCCTTGGGGTTTTTCCCAGGATTCCTTCTATCCGAGAAAGACTAGAAGACGGTCGATCACCTGTCGCCAAAGCTTCGAAGATACGTCCCCGCATGCTTCATGGCCTTCTCCCTGCGCAACCATGAGTTCCACGATGCCTCCCCCCTCCTGAACCCGTTTCTCGTATCCAACAGCTATCGACAGGGGGACTGCGTCGTCTGAATCGCCATGGGCGAGGAACAATGGCATTGATGGGATTGATCCGGTGATCGGTGAGATATCTCTCGGGTTCTGGTCAGCTGCCATGGCTGACACCCTTTCAGCCACAAATGGGTTAGCCATGGCTTTCTCCAGATCGGCGATACCAGAAACCGACACGACGAACTCGGGTGAAGGCTTGAACCTCGGTGCCATGTAGAGCGCAAGATGACCCCCCGACGAGACACCCAGGCATCCCCACCTGGACGGAGAGACTGAAGGGATCAAATCCGATGCGGCTTGAAGGTCTTCTGTCATTGTGCGAATGTCGCCTCCGTTCCCCACACGCCGATATTCGATGTTGAGTGTGGCGATTCCTCGGTGAGCTAATTCCAGGCACATCGGTTCGGTGGTATCGCGAGACCACTCGTGTTTCCAGTGCCCTCCATGAATCATCATGACTAGGGGGAAGGGTCTTTCGGACTTGGGGACTCGAAGGTCGGCAACCTGTTCAGGATCTGATCCGTAAGAGAGAGTGGAGAACGGCCAGGAATCACGGATTATGAGATGCCGCATCGCGTGTTGGTACCCTTCGACTCCTCGGCCATAGATCGTGTAGACACAGACTGGTCCGATCACAGAGAGTCTTCGAAAGGGTTCGCGTTCGAGGATGTTGGAGATGTGTACCTCGACCACCGGGGGATCGATTGCCTCGATTGCATCACGAATCGCGATCGAATAGTGGGTGAGGGCGCCAGCATTCAAGACAACGCCATCAGCCTCGCATTGTTGGAGAGCTTCAACGATGGCGCCTTCGTGATTCGAGTGGAAAGTGTCGACCGAAACCCCCATGTCGTTGCCCCATCTCCGGCAGAGTTCCTCAAGACGGGAGAGATCAGTGGAACCGTATAGCTCAGGTCGGCGCTTCCCGAGCATGTTCAGGTTGGGACCGTTGATTACTAGTACGCTTCGCATCACATCCAGGCTAACCGGAGTGATTCCCGGAATTAGGAAGTTGTTCGTCATGCGTGGATACTTCGTTGGAGTAAACCTCAACGCTTTCCGATACGAGTGAGATGCAGAATGGAGACCGTAAGGCCCGCTCAGGTTCCGGTAGCGTGAGAGCTGCCGGAGATGAGGTCGTGGTGACGCGGACAGAACCGTTCGAAAACTTCTATAGGCGGGAGTTTCGGAAATTGGTTGGCTTGGCATACGCCCTTTCTGGTAGCCGTCTCGGAGCGGAGGATCTGGCTCAGGAGGCGATGATGGCCGCCCACGGACAATGGGACCGGATCGGCTTATATGAACGTCCTGATGCCTGGGTGCGACGTGTCCTAGCCAACAAAGCAGTCTCACTTCATCGACGAAAGATGGCTGAGGCTCGGGCGGTGGCTCGACTGACCCTCGGACATCAGGAAGCTCTCCCAGAGTTGGAACCCGTTGACGAGGAGTTCTGGGCGAAAGTGAGGTCTCTGTCGAAGAAGCAAGCCCAGGCGGTGACCCTGTTCTACCTCGAAGATCGCTCGATCGAAGACATTTCTGTCGTCCTTGAATGCTCTCCTTCGACCGCCAAGGTTCATCTGTTCAAGGCGAGAAAGAATCTGGCACGCAAACTGGGAATGGAGGCAGACGGATGAATCCTCTTGACGAACGCGCCCGTCACGCCTCCCAAGGGTTGAAGAACGCAGTAGCTGAAGCAGATCTGCGCCTCGAAGGTGTTCCCACTCCCGGTCGGCTCCGCTGGAACCTCCGACCCGCTTGGATGGCAGTCCTTGGTATGACAATGTCTGGGGCTGTGGTCGCTGGGGTTCTGATGCGTTCGCCCGAGCCAGTCGATCCGATTGACGGTCCGACGCCGACAACCTCGGTCACTCCGAGTACCACCGTTACGCCTTCGACGACGGGGACCCCCTCGACCATGACCAGTACAACCGTCGCTACCACTTTGCCGCCCGACACTGAGCCTCCGCTTCTTGAAGTGATTTCTCCTGCGGACGGTTCAGTCTCTGAAGAGAAAGTGATCGTGTTCTCCGGGGTCACCGAACCGGGGGCCGACGTCAGATCGGGGAAATATGAGGCTGATGTCGACGAAGAAGGGGTCTGGAGCATTGTCCTGGTCCTGAGCGAAGGATGGAATCGCGCGACATTCACGGCCACCGACGCGTCCGGAAACGTCACCACAAAGTCGGTGAACGTCAAGTATGAGGACGAGTCAGTCCCTTTCAAGGCTTTCCAGACTAAGGGACCAGAAAGCGTATATCTTGAGGAGATCTTCTATGGGACGGGTGAACCGGGGACGACTGTGAAGATCTACCCGACGTCGTTCTCGGGAGAGGTGTATGTGACAATCCCGACCTCAGGGGAATGGAGCCGAACTGTGACTCTGAGTGGGATGGTGACCGGTGATTCGATCAGCGGCTGGAAAGTGTGGAACATCGAGGAGTCAACCGGGTTCTGGTTCGAGTTCAAGTACGTCGGTCCTTGAATCGGTCTACTCGGTGGTTCGTATTCTCTTCGGGAACTTCTAGCCTAAGGAACGCGTCTTTAGTGTCGTGTAGGCAACTGACTTGGGAATGTGTGT